>JACZTQ010000011.1 GCA_022573605.1 Pseudomonadota bacterium
GGCTCGCATCCAGCGCCGGGTGAGCGGAGCACGCGCCACTGGCGCCCCCCCCACTCCCTCTGGGCTTCGCAGGGGACCGTGGCCGCAGATGCGGCCGCGTAAGCCCCGGAGAAGGGGTCGGGGGGGAGGCTGCGGCGGTGACGCCGGGTGCCGCGGCAGGCGGGGGCCATGGGGCTTGATCGATGCGTGCCGGGGGATGGCGAGGTGGGCGCCGGGTGCGGCGCTGCGCACCCCACGGCCGGCGCCCCTACCCCCCGCGCAGCGCCGCCGTCTCCGCCTCGTCGACCGCCAGCGGCGCGCCCGCCAGCGCCACGCCGTAGAGCTCGCGCGCCTGCGCCAGGGTATATCGGCCAAGCCGGACGTCCTCCAGCACCTCGTCCGGCGGGCGGGTGAAGGGGTCGCCGTAGCCGCCGCCGCCCGGCGTGCAGACCCGCACCCGGTCGCCGGGTTTGAGCGCAATATCCTGCTCCTTGGACAGATGCTCGGGGGTGTGGGGCTGCCCGCCCCGCCACACCGTCACCGTGTTCGGCGCCCCGTCGGCGCCGCCCAGCGCGCCCTGCGGGCCGAACCGGCCGTGGTCCATCACAAAGCTCGCCGTCGCCTCGCCCCGGCGCAGTTCCACCTCGTAGTCCAGCCCGAACCCGCCGCGATGCCGGCCGGCCCCGGCGGAGCCCTCGCGCAGGGCGTAGCGGTGGTAGAGCACCGGGAACTGCTGCTCCATGATCTCGATCGGCGGGGCCTTCGAGATGCCGATGGTGGAGCAGCCGTTGGTCAGCCCGTCGTGGTCCGCATTGCCGCCATAGCCGCCGCCCGAGAGCTGATACATGACGAAATCGCGGCCCCGCTCGGGGTCGTGCCCGCCCAGGGCGAAGTTGCCGCTGGTGCCGGCGGGCGCGGCCGTGACCAGCTCGGGCAAGGGCGCCACCAGCGCCGCGAACACCGCCTCGGCGATGCGCTGGCTGACCTCGGCGGCGCAGCCCGAGACCGGGCGCGGGTAGTGGGCGTCGAGGAAGGTGCCCTCGGGGCGGATCACCTTGAGCGGCTCGAACGCCCCGGCGCTGATCGGCACCTCGGGGAAGATGTGGCGCATGGCCAGGTAGACCGAGGAAAGCGTTGTCGCCAGCACCGAGTTCATCGGCCCGAGACAGGGCGGGCTGGAGCCGGCGAAATCGAATTCCAGGTCCGGTCCCGCCTTGGTAATCTTCAGCCGGATCTCCAGCGGCCGGTTCACCACCCCGTCGGAATCGATGTAAGCGGTCGAGCGATAGACCCCGTCGGGGATCGCCGCGATATGGGCCCGCATCTGCGCCGCCGCCCGGCGGCGCAACTCGGCGATCGCCGCCACCACGGTCGCGTCGCCGTAACGGTCGAGCAGCCGGTCGAGGCGGGCCTCGCCCACCAGCAGCGCCGCCGCCTGCGCCTTGACATCGCCGATGCGCTGCTCGGCGACCCGGATGTTGGAGCAGATGATGGCATAGATCTCCCGGTCCAGCACGCCCTGCTTGAACAGCCGCACCGGGGGCAGGCGCAGCCCCTCCTGCTCGACCGAGGTCGCCGAGGCCGAGAACCCGCCCGGCACCGCGCCGCCCATGTCCGGCCAGTGCCCGGTGTTCGACAGCCAGCAGAAAATCTCGCCGTCGCGCCAGTAGGGCCGGGCGAAGCGCACGTCCATCAGGTGGGTGCCGCCGAGATAGGGATCGTTGACGATATAGACGTCGCCCGGTTCCGGCGCCGCCACGCTGCCCTCGGCGATCATCTCGAGGATCGTCCGGGTGGAGAACTGCATGGTGCCGACAAAGACCGGCAGCCCGCCCGCCCCCTGGGCGATCAGCGACCCGTCGGCGGCGGAATAGATGCCGTCGGAACGGTCGTTGGCCTCGGCGATCACCGGCGAGAAGGCGGCCCGCGAAAAACTCAGGTCCATTTCGTCGCAGACCTGCTGCAAGCCGGCCTGGATGACGCCGAGGGTGATCGGGTCGAGGGTCACGGCGCGGCCCCGCCGACGGTGATGAAAATGTTGCCGCCCGCGTCCCCCGCCGCCCGGTCGCCGGGCTCGATGACGATGGTGGCGTCCATTTGCTCGATCACCGCCGGGCCGTCGAGGCGCAGATCGACCGGCAGCCAGTCGCGCCAGTAGATCGGGGTGTCGCGCCAGCCGCCCCCCGACCGGCCGCCGTCGAACCAGACCGGACGCAGGCCGGTCCGCGCCTCGGCCAGGGTCGCGCGGCGCCCGGCCGGGTCGATCAGCGCCGAGAGGTCGATCTCCGGCCGGGCGCCGATCACCGAGGTGTTGAGGTTCACCAGATTGGCCCGAATCTCCGGCAACTCGACCCGGAAACGGTTGAAATAGACCTGCTCGAACAGGCGGCGCAGCTCGTCGCGGCCGGGGGTCGGGGTCGCCAGCGCCACCCGCAGCAGGTGGGTCTGGCCGACGAACTGCATATCGACGCTGTGCACCTCGCGCACGGTCTCGACGCCGACGCGCTCCTTGCCCACCAGGCGGCGCCCCTCGGCGATCTGTTCGGCGAAGATGGCGTGGACGCGCGCCATGTCGGCCAGGTCGAGCGGCTGGTTCAGGGTGGTGACGAAATCATGGCGCAGATCGGCGACGACACAGCCGAGCGCGTTGGTGATGCCCGGCCGGGCCGGCACCAGCACGCGGGGCACCCCGAGCTCGCGGGCCAGCGCGGTGGCGTGCAGCGGCCCGGCGCCGCCGAAGGCGAACAGCGCAAAATCGCGCGGGTCCTCGCCGAGCGAGACCGAGACCATGCGCACCGCGCCGGCCATGCGCGCATTGGCCACCTTCAGCACCGCCGCCGCCGCGCCGTCGGCATCGAGCCCGAGCGGATCGCCCAGCTCGGCCTGGAAGATCGCCCGGATCGCCTCCAGCGGGACCGGGGTCTCGACCGCGTTCAGCCGTGCCGCATCGAGCCGGCCGAGGATCAGATTGGCGTCCGAGATGGTCGGCGCCATCCCGCCGCGGCCATAGCAGATCGGCCCGGGCGCGGCGCCGGCGCTCGAAGGGCCGACCTGCAACAGCCCGGCCTGGTCGACCCGGGCGATCGAGCCGCCGCCCGCGCCCACCGTGCGCACGTCGACCATCGGCACGTGGATCGGCATGGCGTATTCGATCTCGATCTCGTTCGAGACCGCCGGCTCGGCTCCCTTGATCAGCGCCACATCGGTCGAGGTGCCGCCCATGTCGTAGCTGATCAGGTTCTCGACCCCGGCGCGCCGCCCGGTATAGGCCGCCGCCATCACTCCCGAGGCGGGACCGGACATCACCGTCTTGACCGCCTCGCGGGCCACCAGGCGGGCCGAGACCATGCCGCCATTGCCGGTCATCACCAGCACCTCGTTGCGGTAGCCGCGCCTGGACAGCTCGGTCCCCAGCCGCTCGAGGTAGCGTTGCAGCAGCGGCCGGACCGAGGCGTTCACCGCCGCCGTCACGCCGCGCTCGAACTCGCGGCTTTCCGACAGTAGGGCGTGGCCCATGGTGATGTAGTCGTTGGGCCAGATCTGCGCCGCGATCTCGGCCGCCCGGCGCTCGTGGGCGGGGTTGGCGTAGGCGTGCAGGAAATGGATCACCAGCGACTCGCAGTCCGCCGCCAGCAGCGCCCGCGCCGCGTCGCGCACCCCGGCCTCGTCCAGCGCCGTGACCACCTCGCCGGCCGCGTCCATGCGCTCGGCCACCTCGAGGCGCAGGTCGCGCGGGATGATCGGGCGGAACACCCCGGTCATGCCGTAGGGCGCCGGGCGGGTGCGCCGGCCGAGCTCGAGCACGTCGCGAAAGCCCCGCGTGGTGATCAGCCCGGTGCGGCTGAGGTTGCGCTCCAGCACCGCGTTGGTGGTGGTGGTGGTGCCGTGCACGATCAGGTCGAGGGCGGGAATGTCGGCCCCGGCCGCGTCCAGCGCCGCCAGCACGCCGAAGGCCTGATTGTCGACCGTGGTGAGGGTCTTGGCCAGGCGAACCGCGCCCGTGCCGAGGTCGAGGAGCACCAGATCGGTGAAGGTGCCGCCGACATCGACGCCCGCCACCAGCGCCTTCGGGGTCTCGCTCATCGGCTGCCGCTCCTCCGCCGGTTTTCATTCGTATACAAACGAATCCGCCGCGGGGCCAAGGAAAACCCGTCGGGGTGCGGGGCGCGGGCGTGTCGTGGGCGAGGATGCGAGGCTCAAAGGGTGGTCACCGGGCGCGTGCTTGCGCGCCGCCGCGCCCCCTCCCCATCCCTCCCCCCGGTGGGGAGAGGGAGGCGCTCCGCGCAACCGTCATTCCCGCATAAGCGGGAATCTCCTAGGTTACCGATTCAGGCCACCGGGGGACCCGTCCGCATGATCAGACTCGCTGCAATGGTGCTGTTGCTGACCCCGGCCGCCGCCCAGGCCCATGCCACCGGGCGCGGGCTGGTGCTGCTGCTGCCCACCGGGCTCTACATCACCGCCGGGGTGCTGGCGGTGCTGGCCTCGGTGGTCGCGCTCACCGTGGCGCCGGCCCGGGCGCTGCGCGCTGCCTTCCGGCTCCGCCTGGTATGGTCGCGCGCCCCCGGCGGCGGCGAGACCGCGGTCAGCCTGCTGGCGCTGGCGGCGCTGGCGGCGCTGGTTCTGACCGGCCTCTACGGCACCCGCGACCCGCTCGCCAACCCGCTGCCGCTGACCATCTGGACGATCTGGTGGGTCGGCCTCACCCTGACCCAGGCGGTGTTCGGCGATCTCTGGCGCTGGCTCAATCCGTGGACCGGGCTGCACCGCCTGATCGCCCCCGCCCCGCCGTTGCGCCTGCCGGCGCGGCTGGGCTACTGGCCCGCGGTCGCCGGCCTGCTCGCCTTCGGCTGGTTCGAACTGGTCGATATCGCCCCCGCCGACCCCACCCGTCTGGCCCGCGCCGTCGCCGCCTACTGGGCCCTGAGCTTCGCCGGCACGATCCTGTTCGGCGCCGAGGCCTGGCTGGGGCGGGCCGAGTGCTTCAGCGTCTTCTTTCGCTTCATCGCCCGGCTGGCCCCGCTGCGCGGCGCCGGCGGCGAGACCCGCGTTGGCCCGCCCGGCGCCCACCTGATCGCCCACCAGCCGCTGCCGGTCAGCGGCGCGCTGTTCCTGTTGCTGGCGCTCTCGACGGTGTCCTTCGACGGGCTGAGCAAGACCTTTTTCTGGCTCGGCCGGATCGGCGTCAATCCGCTGGCCTTCCCCGGCCGCTCGGCCGTGGTCTGGGAGAACAGCGCCGGCCTGATCGGCGCCTGGGCGGCGCTGGCGGCGGCCTTCGCGCTCTGCGTGCTGGCCGGGCTGGCGCTGGCGGGCGAGCGCGGGCGCCTCCGCGAGGCCTTCGGCCGCCTGGCGCTGGCGATCACGCCGATCGCGCTCGGCTATCACCTGGCGCACTACCTGCCGGTGCTGCTGGTCAACGGCCAGTACGCGCTGGCGGCGGGGGCGGCGCTGCTGGGCCTCGGCGAGGTCCCCGTCACCACCTCGTTCTTCAACACCGCCGCGACCGTGCGCCTGATCTGGCTGACCCAGGCCGGGGCCATCGTCGTTGGCCACATCGTCGCCGTCGCGCTCGCCCACCGGCTGGCGCTGGAGCTTCTCCCCGATCCGCGCCGCGCCGCGCTCAGCCAGCTCCCGGTTTCGGCGCTGATGGTGCTCTATACGCTGTTCGGATTGTGGCTGCTGGCCTCGCCCACCGGCGCCTGAGCGCAAGCGCGCCAGAATAGTCTGGACAATTCATTGGTGCACATACAATCTCGACGGCGGAAAAAGCACGCTCAGGAGGGAACGCAATGGCACGGAAAACAACGCAAATTCAAACCCCGGCGGCCCGGGCGCGATCGCGCCGGTCGGTGCTGAAGGGTCTGGCCGCCACCGGCGGCGCGCTGGCCGGCGCCCAGGCGCTGCCCGGTCTCGTCCCCTATATCCAGGCGCAGAGCTCGGCCCCGATCAAGATCGGCTTCCAGGTCCACCGCACCGGCATCGGCGCCGCCTATGGCCGCTGGTACGACCGCACCACCACGGCCGCCGCGCGGGTCATCAACGAGGCCGGCGGGATCAACGGCCGCCCGATCGAGATCATCACCGAGGACGACGGCACCGACCCCAAGCGCGGCGCCGAGGTGGTGGAGAAATTCGCCACCCTGCACGGCTGCGACATCGCCTTCGGCACCCTGTTCAGCCATGTCGTGATCGGCTCCTCGCCGCGCGCGGGCGAGCTCAAGATCCCCTATTTCGTGGTCTCCGAGGGGCACCACGTGGCCTCGGGCATGCTCAACCGCTACACCCTCCAGCCCGGCATCACCGACGTGAAGAGCCAGGTCCAGGCGATGGCGCCCTTCGTCCACGACAACCTGGGCAGGAAGGTCACCATGATCTTCCCCGACTTCGCCTTCGGCCACGACCACCGCGACTATTTCTCGGCGGCGCTGGAGAAGCTGGGCGGCGAGGTGGTGGCGAAGATCGCGATTCCGCCGACCGAGTCGTCCTTCACCAGGTACTTCCCCAAGATCCCGCGCGACACCGAGGTGATCTATCACGTCATGGTCGGCCCGGCGGTGCTGACCTTCGTCAAGGAGTTGGGCGAGTTCTTCGGCTCCAGCCGGCCCGAGCTGTTCGGCTTCATCGATAGTCTCGAGGCGGTCGATATCGCCACCCCGGGGCTGGAGTTCCTCGAGGGTTCCTATTTCTGGGAGGGCAACCCGCGCTACGCCGGGGCGAACCCGTCCGAACACGACAGCTTCTATCGCGCCCAGGTCGGGGTCGACGCCGACGGCGCCTCGCTGGACGACCCCAAGGATGTCTCCACCTACGCCCATATGTGGGGCTGCTGGGAGACCCTGCACGTGGTCAAGGCGGGCATGGAGGCGGCCGGCTATCAGGGCATCGGCGACCGGGCGGCGCTGATCGAGGCGGTCGAGGCGATGACGGACCTGCCCCACGGCCGCGCCCACCCGCAGGGCGCCAAGCTGTTCAACGGCAAGACCCACCAGGTGTTCGGCCACCAGTATATCTCGAAGGTCGGGGGCGGGCGCATGACCCTGGCCCACACCACCTCGATCGAGGACACCTTCTATCCGGACGAGGTCGATTACACCACGCAGCCGTTCTGACCTTGGGTTCCGGGCGCCCCCTCCCTGCTCATCCGGGAGCGCAACCGAGGGCCTCCGCGCCGCCCCCGCCGATTTCGCCCCCCACTCCCTCTGGGCTTCGCAGGGGACCGTGGCCGCAGATGCGGCCGCGTAAGCCCCGGAGAAGGGGTCGGGGGGGGAGGCTGCGACAGCGCCGCAGGGCGCGGCGGGGGGACATCGAAGATGCCCGCCGGTATAAGGTTCTGAGCGATGGATTTCGGCCCCTATCTGCTGCTCGCCTCGATGGAGGGCGCGGTGCAGGCCGCGGTGCTGGCGCTGATGGCTCTGGGTCTCAGCCTGGTCTTCGGGGTGATGCGGGTGGTCAACATCGCCCACGGCGAGTTCTTCATGCTGGGCGCGGTGCTGGCCTGGTGGTTCACCAGCCTGGTCGGCGGGCACCCGGCCTTCGGCTTCGCCCTGGCGCTGATCGGGGCGCCGCTGATCGTCGGGCTGGTCGCGGTGGCCGCCGACCTGCTGGTGCTGAAACGGCTCGACTACGACCCCGAACGCACCATCGTCGCCACCATCGGCCTGCTCTACATCATCCAGCAACTGGCGCTCGAGTTCTACGGCCCCGACGCGCGGCCGGTCGCGGCGCCCTTCAGCTGGCGCATCGACCTGCCCTGGTTCGGCTATTCCGGCTACAAGCTCTTTGTCATCGCCGCCGCGGTGGTGATCATGCTGGGCGTCTGGGCGCTGCTGACCCGCACCAGGATCGGGCTGGTGATGCGGGCGACCCAGTTCGACAGCGAAACGGCCCAGGCCTTCGGCATTCCGGTCGGGCGGGTCTACACCATGGTGTTCGGCCTCGGCGCCATGCTGGCGGCGCTGGCGGCGGTGCTGATCGTGCCGATCCAGCAGGCCCATTACCTGATGGGGGGCGATCCGCTGCTGCTCTCGTTCATCGTCGTCATCATCGGCGGCCTGGGCAGCCTGCGCGGCACCGTCGTGGCGGCGGTGCTGATCGGCATGAGCGACGGCATCATCTCGGTGTTTTTCTCGCCCACCCTGGCCAAGATCCTGGCCACCCTGCTGGTGGCGCTGGTGCTGGTCTATCGCCCCACCGGCCTGTTCGGGACCCGCACCGCATGAGCGGCGCGACGCGCAAGGGGGTGGTGCTGCATCTGGGCGTCGTCGCCCTGCTGGCCGGGCTGCAATTCGTGCTGCCGGCATACCACCACGGCAACCTGGCGCGGGTGATGGTGCTGGCCAGCTTCGCCCTCGGCTACAACGTGATGTTCGGCTACACCGGGCTGCTCAGCCTCGGCCACGCCATGTTCTTCGCCGCCGGGCTCTACGGCATGGGGCTGGCGATGCGCCATCTCGGTCTGCCGGCGCTGCCCGCCCTGGCGCTGGGGGTTCTCTGCGGCGCCGCGCTGGCGGCGCTGGTCGGGCTGCTGGCGCTGCGCACCGCCGGCGTCGCCTTCATGATCGTGACCCTGATGTTCGCCCAGACCGGGTATCTCACGATACTCTATTTCGGCGCCTTCACCCGCGGCGACGAGGGCTTCGTGATCCCGCGGGCCGCGCGGCGCATCGGCGCGCTCGACCTCAGCGAGCCCACCACCCGCTATTTCGCCGCCCTGCTGCTGCTCGGCCTCTGCCTGTTCGCCACCCTGGCGCTGGTGCGCTCGTCCACCGGCCGGGTGCTGATCGCGATCCGCGAGAACGAGGACCGCGCCCGCATGCTGGGCTACGATGTCTTCCGCTACAAGCTGCTGGCGATGGTGATCTCGGGCGCCATGGCGGGGGCGGCGGGGGCGGCCTACGGGCTGCTGTTCGGCTATGTCGGCGCCACTTTCGCCTCGGTGCAGTATTCGATCTTCCCGCTGCTCTGGGTGCTGCTGGGCGGCGCCGGCACGGTGCTGGGTCCGCTCGTTGGCACCCTGTTCATGTTCTACCTGATCGACCTCTCCAGCGGCTTCACCTCGGCCTACATGCTGATCGCCGGGGTGGCGCTGGTCTTGCTGACGCTGTTCGCGCCGCGCGGCCTGATGGGCCTGGTGCGCGCCAGGCTGGTCCCATGGCTGCCGTGACTCTCCTGTCCGCCACCGGCATCACCCGCGATTTCGGCGGGCTGCGGGCCGTGGACCAGGTCGATTTCGAGCTGCCCGAGGGCCAGATCCGGGCGCTGATCGGCCCCAACGGGGCCGGCAAGACCACCTTCGTCAACCTGCTCTGCGGGCGCCTGGCGCCGAGCGCCGGGCGCATCGTCTTCGCCGGCGAGGACGTGACCCGCCTGCCCGCCCATGCCCGCATCGCCCGCGGCATGGCCTATACCTTCCAGATCACCTCGATCTTCGCCGCGCTCAGCCTCTACGACAATGTCGCCCTGGCGGCGCAGCGCCGGCTGGCGGCGGGCGAAGGGCTGGGCGCGGCGGTCGCGGCGGCGCTCGGCCGGGTCGGTCTGGCCGGCCGCGCGGACCAGACCGCCGGCGACCTCAGCTATGGCCACCAGCGGTTGCTGGAGATCGCCATGGGTCTCGCCCAGCGCCCGCGCCTGCTGATCCTCGACGAGCCGACCCAGGGGCTGTCGGATGCCGAGATCGAGGATTTCATCGCGCTCATCCGCAGCGTCGCGCGGGATGCCACGATCCTGCTGATCGAACACAACATGGACGTGGTGATGACCCTGGCCGAGCGCATCACGGTGATGGATTTCGGCGCCGTCCTGGCCGAGGGCACGCCGGGCGAGATCAAGGCCGACCGGGCGGTGCGGATCGCCTATCTGGGGGGCTGATGCTGGAGCTTCGCGCCATCGACTGTTTCTACGGCAGAGTGCAGGTGCTGCGCGGCCTGTCGCTGGAGGCGCGGGCGGGCGAGGTGCTCTGCCTGCTCGGGCGCAACGGCGCCGGCAAGACCACCACGCTGAAGGCGATCATGGGCCTGGTGCCGCCCCGCGCCGGCGCAATCATTTTGAATGGCGAGGCGATCAGCGGCCTGCCGGCGCACCAGGTTCCGCGCCGGGGAGTCGGTTATGTGCCGCAGGGACGCCGCCTGTTCGCCGAACTGACCGTGGCCGAGAACCTGGAGATCGGCCTGATGACCCGGGGCAAGGGCGCCGCTGTCCGCGACCGGGTGCTCGACATCTTCCCCCACCTGCGCCAGCGCCTGCGCCAGCAGGCCGGGACCCTGTCGGGCGGCGAGCAGCAGATGCTGGCGCTGGCCCGCGCCCTCTGCCTGGAGCCCTCGGTCCTGCTGCTGGACGAGCCCACCGAGGGGCTGCAACCCTCGATGATCGCCCAGATCCGCGAGGTGATCGGGGCGATGCGCGAGACCGGCGTGGCGACGCTGCTGGTGGAGCAGCGGGTCGACGCCGTGCTCGCCATCGCCGACCGCGTCGCCTTCATCGAGAACGGCCGCAACCGGCGCACCGTGGCGGCGGCGGAGCTGCGCGACGACCCCGCGCTGGTGCACGCCTATGTGGGCGTGGGGTCGATCTGACCGGTTGCGGGTCCGATCACGGGCATCCAGTCTTTAACCGGTTGACCCAAAGACTGGATTGCCGGGTCAAAGCCTGCCCCGGACGCGATCCGGGACCCGGCAATGACCAGCTTGCGGATAAGTCACGCTTTGCGCAACCTGGTATTACACCTGTTCGGAGACCTGGTTGACGCTTTTGGCATGAACTTGTCCGTCGGCGGGGGGTGAAATTGCGGGGGCTCCGGTGATGGCGTCGATGATCGAGAGCGATCAGTCCGCGCCGCTGGGCGTGCCGGCATGTTCAACGGTCAGGTTCAGCGACTCGGGCCAGCGATGCCCCATCCGGGCGGTCCAGGTGATCTCCCGGTCACGCAGGGAAATCCGGCGCGACCCGTCGAAGATCGCCCTGAGCGCGATCTCGAGCTCTTTCGTCGCCAGCCCGCCGCCGATGCAGGAATGCCGGCCGCGGCCGAACGAGAGATGGCGCAGGTCCTTGCGGGCGATGTCGAAGCGGTCGGGGTCGGGGAACACCCGCGGGTCCCGGCTGGCGGAGGCCAGAACCAGGATCACCACATCTTTCGGCCGGATGGTCTTGCCGCCGATCTCGATCTGCTCCAGCGCAATGCGCCCGATGAACTGCGCCGGGGGCTGGTGGCGGATGAATTCCTCCACGGCGTTTCCGATCAATTCCGGACGGCGCATCATCAGGTCGAGTTGATCGGGGTGCTGCAACAAGGTGGCGACCACGGTGGCCAGCCCGCTCTCGACGTTCTCTACCCCGTCGGCGAAGATCAGCATGCAGTTGTCGATCAGTTGGCGCTCGCTCAGGGCGTAGCCGTCGCGGCGCGCCTGCAGGAGCCGGCTGATCAGGTCGTCCTCGGGCGCGCGCCGGCGCTGCTCGACGATCTGCCTGGTGTATTCCCTGAATTCGCTCAGCGCCCGGTTGACGCCTTGAAGGATCTCGACCGAGGGCATGGCGGTGAAAAGATAGAAGAACGAGTCGGTCCAGCCTTTCAGCAGATCGGGGTCGCGCTCCGGATAGCCCATGAACCGGCAGATCGCGGCAACCGCGAAGGGGGTGGCGAAGTCGCGCAGGAATTCGATCTCGCCGGCACCGCGCAGGCCCGCCAGGAGGTCATCGGCGATACCCTCGATCATCCCTTCGCGGCCCTTCAGATGGGCCTGGAACTCGCTGGCGATCAGGCGCCGCGGCGGCGTGTGCTCGGGCGGGTCCAGAAACGGGATGATGGTGTTGGCGACATCGGCGGCGACGTAGCGATCGATGTTTCTCCGGTTGACCACGGCATAGGGCGCGGGCGCGTTGCTGTGGCGGGGATCGTTGAGGGCGGCGACGATATGCTGGTGACGGGTCAGGACCCAGAATCCGAGGGCGGACCGGTGGACCGGGTCGTGGTCTCTCAGGGTTTCGTAGGCCGGGTAGGGGTTTTGCACGAAGTCCGCATCGAACGGATCGAACAAAGTGGCGTCGACGCTGGAACTCATGGGCCTGCTTTTCGATCCTGACAGGTTATTCGGTGCGCGGTATGGTCCGTGAACAGTGACGGACTCCGGAGCAGGTATCCATATTTTACCCGGCCGGGAGCATTTCGGGCGCAGCCGATCGAACTGGATTTGCCCCGGCGGATCGCCGCCCGAGCGCTTTCGCCAAATTCCGGTTCAGCGAAAACGCCCGGCGATACCAGGCCGGCGCGATCCGGCAGGACGCGGGGTTTGCGAGTTCTCATGGTCGGTGCTAGGAAACGCCGGCGGGGGCTCGATCGGGTGAGGAACCGCCTGGTGCGTGAGGTCTGCCTTTCGTATCCGGCGCGCGTTTTGGTCTTGAATCCGCCAACAGGAACAAGATGACGCTAAAGGTGCAGGAATGACCTCCACGGAATTGCAGGCCCCCCGTGCCGGAGCCGCGGAAGAACCCGAGGCCCGAACACTTGGCTCGTCAGATTTATTGATCCATATCGGATTGCGAAAATCCGGAACCAACTGGCTTCGGCACAATCTGTTCGGGCGAGACGACAGGGGATTCTGTGTACCCGGCGATATGACCATACCCGGGCCGGTAAGGGGGCGGGCCTTCAAGCAGCTCTTCATGGATAGCAAGGACCGGTTGGTTCCCGACGAGGAATTCGACGCCGAGGCGCTGCGCAAACAACTCGATCCGCTGGTCGTTCCGGCCGGCAAACGGGCGGTTTTCACGGCCGGGAGACTGGGCGGGCATCCGTTCTCGAACGGGTTCGACCGTGGCCAGATTTGCAACCGGATCAAGCAGGTCTTTCCCAACGCGCGCATCCTGATCGTCATCCGCGAGCAGCGCAGCATGATCCTGTCGAGCTATATCGAACATCTGGAGTGTGGCGGCGGAAATTCCTTGAAGCGTTATATCGATGGCAAATCGGATACCAGCAGCCCGACCTTGACGTATCACTTTTTCAAATACGACCGGCTGGTCCGGTTATACCAATCCGCCTTCGGCGCCGAAAATGTCCTGATGCTTCCGATGGAGATGATTGGTGCGGCGCCACAGGATTATATCGATCGAATCTGCAAATTCGTCAATATTGACTCACCTGAAAATATGCCGTTTCAAAAAAAGGCCAACGAACGAAAGACGTATTTCCCGTATGTTGCTCTTCGGCGTATCGTGCCACTTATCCGAAGCTCGCGAATCAATGGGTATAGTCCTTCGCTGCTTGGGCGCAAACGTGGCAGGAAGTTTCAGAGGAAAATGCTCAACGCCATGAGCAAAGTCGTGCCGAGGTGGCTAGACGAGCGGGCGAAGAAACGCCTCCAGCAACAGATCGAAGACCTCACCAAGGACACCTACGTGGCCAGCAACCGGGAATTGGAAAAGCTGATCGGCCTGGATCTGGGAGCCTTCGGATATCGCGTCTAGAGTGACGCGGGGTTTACAAGACCCGACGATCGGTTATGCCCCGGTCCGACAGGAGGAGCCCGCATGACACCGTCGCGCCGCGTGCTTGTGATCAACCCGAATTCGAACCCGCGGGTGACCCGGGGCATCTCCGAGGCGCTGCAACCGTTGCGCATCGCCGGCGGGCCGGAAATCGAATGCGTGACCCTGGAAGACGGGCCGTTCGGGGTCGAGACCCAGGAACATGTGGAGCAGGTCAGCTTGCCCCTGCGGCGAATGGTCGCGTCGCGGCCCGACGCCGGCGCCTTCGTCATCGCCTGCTATTCGGACCCCGGCTTGCAGGTCTGCCGCGAGGCGACGCCGAGGCCGGTGTTCGGCATCCAGGAGAGCGGAATGTTCGCCGCCTTGTCGCGCGGCGACCGGGTCGGGGTGATCGCGCTGGGGCCGCAATCGGTCGCCCGCCACCTGCGCTACCTGCGCCAGTTGGGGCTGATCGAGCGCCTGGCGGGGGAGCGCCCGCTGAACCTCTCGGTCGCCGACAGCGAACGCCCGGAGGCGGTCGATCGCCTGCTCGAGGTCGGCGCCGAACTGCGCGACACCGACGGCGCCGATGTGCTGGTGCTGGGGTGCGCCGGAATGGCCCGGCACCGCCGCGCGCTGGAGGCCGCGCTGGGCCTGCCGGTGATCGACCCGACCCAGGCGGCGGCGGCGGACGCCCTCGGCGCCGTGCTGCTGGCCTGACAGGTGCGCGGGGCGGGTTCGCGATGCGAATTCCCCTCGTCAACAAACGCAACAACGCACTGACCCAACTCAAGTGGATGTGGTTTGCCCATATCTGACCCCTATATCTGCTATCAAGCAGAGGGAATCACAAAAAGAGCGCCATGGGAATCCCGAATCTGGTTGGACCCGACGTGCTCTAGGTTCCACGCCGTCAGACGTGAGGGGCATCTAGACGCTGGTGGTCAGGCCCGGTAAAGGCCTTTCCACTGCTCTATATCGATCACACGATTTTGGTCTTCCTGCACAATGACATGGGCGTTTCGAACGTTGCGCTTGACGAAGTTGAACCAGTCCGCGAACAGCTCGATTGTCGCATCTTCCTTTTCGAAGAGACTGCGCAAAATGCGTTTCTTCTTCTTGTGGGGGCGCGACAAGTAGCGCTGCACCACAGTGCCGGCTCGTTCCGCATTGTAACGTCTTGCCAGCTCCTCCGGTGAGCACCACAGCGAGACGACCGTTACTCTGCTAGCAACCCGAATGAGATCCAGCAGCGAGCGGTCATGCCGGTAAACGTCGCCGTCGATCAGGTGTTGGGTGATATTGTAATGCAACAAGATGTTCGCCGGTGAATCTGTGTCGGCGTCGCCAATCTTTTTGAAGTGCTGAACGACCCAATCCTTATCGGCTTCAAAGCCAATCTCATCGGCAATCGCTCCAAGTTCACCGGATACTAGGCGTTGGATGAGCGTGGTCTTTCCGCTTGTCGGCACGCCTGCGACGATGAACAGATGCTCGATCCGTCTCTTGTGAGCAATCGCCGTATTTCCGCCCTTACGATCTTTGCTCCACGTCGCGTGCGTCATACTGAGTAGCCCCAATCGGTTGGTCCAAGGAGGTTGTTAGACGACATTTCCCAGATGATCTTCAGGTTTGCGGCGATCATACCCCCGCTCCACCGTCGATGGAACCGTATCCCCTTTGCAGCCATCCGATGGACTGATTTTGGAGATAAGCCCTCGCTTGGAAGGCCATTTGCCCAGATTTTCCGCCATTCAGACACACCCCTCGTGTCGTTTTCACCTGGCCGCCGATTTCCCCGGCCTACGCTGGAGCGGGTCTTGGCCGCAGATCATCGATCAGGCCCAAGATTTTCTGGAACAAGCTTCTCGGCCCAGCCGGTCGGCGTCGTTCACGTCGTCGTAGCCGCCAAGACGGCCAAAAACGGACTGGCGGACCTGCCCGACCATGCCATGCCGCCCGTTCTTGCCGGTACGACTGTCGGCAAGAACATCGCCAGCCATCTCAGTAAGTTCAACGGAGGCATCAAGCTCTCGATAGGCGAGCAAACCGGCGTCAGTAGTGACCTTGGACCCGTGGAACTCCAGCTTCAGACGGCGGTCAAAATACAGCCTTAGATCCCCATCTTTCGATTCACCTATCGGGTGAGCCATATCAACACCCCAAATCTGCCTATAACGTAATGATTCTTATACCAGAATCACGCTCCGATGTCGCTAAATCATGAGTTCATTTGGGAAATGCGGGGTAAAACTTTTCCCGACCAAGCAGGCGACGTTCGATCGATTGGTGTCAGGTCCTCCGCGGTCGGCACTGGTCATCTTGCGTTGCGTTGCGCCGGGAGGTTCTTGTCGCTTCGAGCAGGATCGCACAATGCCTGAAACCATCTTCGACCTGATTTCCGAAAATGCGCGCAACACCCCCGAGGCGCCCGCCCTGCTGGCGCCCGGGCGCGCCGACGCCTCATACGCGCGCCTCCAGCGGCGGATCATCGACATGGTGGAGCGCCTCAACGCCATCGGCGTCGGGCGCGGCGACCGGGTGGCGATCGTGCTGCCCAGCGGCCCGGAGGCGGCGATCGCCAGCCTGGGCGTGATGGCGGGCGCGGCGGCGGCCCCCCTCAACCCCGAGTTCAAGCACGCCGAGAGCGAATTCCTGCTCTCGAGGTTGCAGCCGAAACTGCTGCTGGCGCTGGCCGGGCAAGGCACCCCCGCCCGCGCCGTCGCCGAGAAGATGGGGATTCCGATCCTCGAGATCTCCCCGGCCCCGGGCGCCGAGGCGGGGGCATTCGAGCTGACCACCGAGGCGCCGCTGGCGGCCACCGAGCGGGGCGGGCCGGGCGGGCCGGACGATCACGCGCTGGTGCTCCACACCTCCGGCACCAGCGCCTTGCCGCGCACCGTGCCGCTGAGCCACCGCAATCTCGCCGCCTCGGCGCGGAACATGGCCCGCTCGCTGGAGCTCGGCCCGGCCGACCGCTGCCTGCACATGTTGCCGATGTTCCACATCGGCGCCCTGATCGACGTGCTCGCCGCGCCCCTGGTGTCCGGTGGCAGCGTGATCTGCACCAACGGTTTTTCGACCCCCGAATTCTTCCGCTGCCTGGCCGAGGCGCGCCCCACCTGGTCGCAAGCGGTTCCGACCATGTTGCAGGACATCGTCGATCACGCCGCCGCGCATTCCGGCATCATCGCGGGCAATACCCTCAGGCTGATGCGCTCGGTCTCGGCGCCGCTGCCGGTCGCCCTGCTGGAAGCGTTCGAGAGCACCTTCGGCGTCCCGGTGATCGAGATCTACGGCATGACCGAGACCGCCGGCCTGATCACCAGCAACCCGATCGGCGAGCGGTTGCGCCGGCCCGGCTCGGTGGGCCTGCCCGCCGGTCCCGAGGTGCGCATTGTCGATGCCGCCGGCGACGAGTGCCAGAGCGGCGAAGTGGTCGTGCGCGGCGCGAACGTCATGGCCGGCTACCTCGACGCCCCGGCGGAGAACGCGAGGGGATTTTTCGGCGACTGGTTCCGCACCGGCGACGAGGGCCATCTCGACGATGACGGGCACCTCCACCTGACCGGGCGGCTGAAGGAGATCATCAACCGGGGCGGCGAGAAAATCTCGCCGCGCGAGGTCGACGACCTGCTGCTCGACCACTCCGCCGTCGCCGACGCCGCGACCTTCGCCGTGCCGCACGCGTCGCTCGGCGAGGAGGTCGCCGCCGCCATCGTGCTCAAACCGGGGGCGGCGCTCTCGCGCCAACAGGTGATCGACTACCTGCAACCCCGCCTGGCCTACTACAAGGTGCCGCGCGTGGTGCATTTCCTCGACCGGATACCGAAGACCCGGGGCGGCAAGCTTCAGCGCTACAAACTGTCGGAGGAGCTTGGCGCGGTTGTCCCGGAGGCGGCCGGATCGGGCCAGGCATACATCCCCCCCGAAAGCCCCGTGGCCAAGGCGATCGCGGCGATGTGGGCGCGGGTTCTCGAGGTTCCGCGGGTCGGGCTCCAGGACGATTTCTTCGAGCTTGGCGGCGACTCGCTCAGGGGCGCCAGCTTCATCAACGAGATTCAGCAGACCTGGGGCGAGACGGTCTATGTCTCGGCGCTGTTCGACGCCTCCGTCCTCGACCGGTTCGAAGCTCACCTGCGCGAGGCCTATCCGGAGCTGGTGGTGAAGATTCTCGGCCGGTCGCTGAGCCCCGGCGTCGCCGCCGGACGGGTCGATGCCGAAAAGCTGGCCGGGTTCCGCGAGATGATCCCCCGGCTCGGCGGCGGCGCCGCCCCGGCGCGCGACAAGAACCCGAAAGCGGTTTTCGTGCTCACCACGCCGCGTTCGGGCTCGACCCTGCTCCGGGCCATGCTCGGCGGCAACTCGCGCCTGTTCGCGCCGCCCGAGTTGTATCTGCTCAACTTCGACACCCTCGCGGATCGCAAGGACTGGTTCAAAGGCACGCAACGCCATCAGCTCGAGGGTAACACCCGCGCCGTGATGCAGATCAAGGGTCAGACCCTGGAAGAGGCGCGCGACATGCTCGAAGGGTTGGAGGCCCGGGCCCTGCCGGCCCAGGAATACTACCGCATGATGCAATCCTGGCTCGGCGACCGTATCCTGGTCGACAAGACGCCGTTCTACGCGATCGACGTCGAGACCCTCCGGCGCGCCGAGGACTGGTTCGAAGACCCGCTCTACCTCCACCTGACGCGGCATCCCTACGGCATGATCCGGTCGTTCGAGGAGGCGCGCCTCGAGCAACTCTGGTATCCGCGCCTGGTCGGCGTCGATGCGGCGGAGCGGCAGGCCAGCCCCTATCGGCGCCGCGAAATGGCCGAAATGATCTGGCTGACACTGCACGAGAACATCTTGCAATTCCTTGACGGCGTGCCGGAGCATCGCCGCCACCGCGTTGCTTTCGAGGAGCTGGTGAGCGCTCCGCAAGAAACCATGGTGGACCTCAGCGCCTTCCTCGGCCTCGACTACGAGCCCGGCATGATCGCGCCGCATGACGACCCGAGCAAGCGCATGACCGACGGTGTTCACCCGGTGTCGCGGATGATCGGCGACATGAAGTTCCATCAGCACCGGACCATCGACGCAGGCGTGGCCGAGCTTTGGAAAGACGCCTACGACACCGATTTTCTGTCGGACGAAGCCTGGCGGGTTGCCGCGGTTCTGGGCCATGGTCAGACCATCGCCGCCGCCAGGGACCGGAAGGAGTTCGTGCTTTGAACCCTCTGGACGCATTCATCGCGAAGCTGGCGGGCATCGATGTCAAGATCTGGCGCGAGGACGGCAAGCTGCGCGTCAGCGGTCCCGACCGCGTCATGACCCCCGAGCTTCGGGCCGAATTGTCCGAACACAAGGCCGGGCTGCTGGCCTTCCTGTCCGAGGCGGCAGCGGCGCCGGATGCGCCGCCCGGCGTCGCCGCCGGCATCGCGCCGCCCGCCGGTCCGGCCCCGGTCATCATCGACCATGACATCGAGTGGCCGTTCGCCTGGAAAAAGGCCGACCTGCCCCGGGAGGCCGGGTTTGTGAAGGTATCCGGGGATTGCACCGCCGAAATCGCTCGGCTCGCCGACATTCTGCGCTCCAACCCGCATCCGATCGAGGCGCTGCGCCCGGCGGATTTCGATCTTCCCGAGTGCCGCGCGATGATGGCCGAAGTGAAGCGCGAGCTTGTGGAGGGCATCGGCTTCGCGGTGATCGACCGCCTCGAGATCGAGGCGATCGGCCGCGACGAGGCGCGCGCTATCCACTGGCTGCTATGTTCGATGGTCGAGCGTCCGGTCGCGCAGAACTGGAAAGGGGCGATGTATTATGACATCGCCGATCGCGGAAAACAGAGCATGCGGGCTACGAACACCCGCGACGAAATCGTCTATCACACCGACAACAGCTTCAACGTTTGCCCACCGAATTATGTCGCGCTGCTGTGCCTGCAAAGGGCTAAATCAGGCGGCCTGAGCAAGGTCATCAACTTCGCCGCCGCCCATAACGAAATGCGCCGCCGGCATCCCGAATTGCTGGCCCGCGCCTATCTGCCATATGTGTTCGACCGCCAGCACGAGCATGCGCCGGGCGAGGAGCGGTTCATCCGCCGGCCGATTTTCGAGAACCATGACGGGCGCATGGTCGGCCGGGTCTCGCGCTTTCATATTCGCACCGGCCACGCGCTCGCCGGTGTGCCGCTGGACGCCGAGGGCGAGGCGGCGATGGACGCAATCGAGGCGATACTGAGCGAGGACGGCATGGCGCACGAGTTCTGGTTCGAGCAGGGCCAGATCCAGATTGTCGACAACCGGCGCCTCGGCCACAAGCGCACCGCCTTCGAGGACTGGGACGAGCCGGAGAAGAAGCGCCGCCTGATGCGTCTCTGGCTGCGCGATCACGAAAGACCCTTCTACAATGGCTGACCGGGGCGCCGAGCCGGTGCCGATCGAACAATTCGTGGCCAAGCTGGCCAATCTCGACATCAAGCTGTGGCTCGACGGCGACCAGCTCCGATGCAATGCGCCGAACGATGTGCTGACGCCCCAGCTTCAGGCCAGGCTGGTCGAACGCAAGGCCGATCTGCACGCCTTTCTGGGCCGGGCCAGCAGATCGCAAGATGGCCGCGAGTTGGCGCCCGTGGCGAGGGATCGGGATATCCCGCTCAGCCATAGCCAGGAGCGCATCTGGTCGCTCTCGGCGATGCGCCCCGGCACCAGCGTCTACAACAAGACCGTCACCTACCGCCTGGCCGGCGCGCTCGACACCCTGGCGCTGGAGCGCAGCCTGAACGCGCTCGAGCGCCGCCACGAGATCCTGAGAACCAGCTTTCCCGCCAACGGCCAGAAGCCTCGCCAGAACATCGCGCCGGCGGCGCCGCGGGCGCTGCCGGTCACCGATGTCCGGCGCGACCTGCTCAAGCTGGGCGCCGAGGCCGGCGACAAGCTGATCGGTCAGTTTCTGCTGTCCGAGGCCGAGCGTCCGTTCGATCTCAAGCGCGGGCCGCTCTGGCGCACCCGTCTGGTGCGCCGTTCGCCCGAGGAGCACATCTTCTCCTACACCATGCACCACATCATCTTCGACGGCTTCTCCAACGACGTGTTCCTGAGCGAGCTCTCCACGCTCTACCGGGCCTATTGCGCCGGCGAGGCGCCGGCGCTCGACGATCTGCCGGTGCAATTCGCCGATTTCGCCGTCTGGTCGCGAGACCGGCTCTCGAGTGAAATCGACCAGCGCCAGTTCGCATTCTGGAAAGAACGCCTCGGCGGCGCCGTCACCCCGCTGAGACTCCCGACCGATCACCCACGCGTGGATTCCGCGATCCAGAAGGGCATGAACCGGCCTTTCGACTTTCCCGACCAACTCGCACGCGAGGTCCGTTCGCTGAGCCGCGGCGCCAAGGTCAGCCTTTTCGTCATCCTCCAGGCGGCGTTCGGGGTCATGCTCAACCGTTACTCCGGGCAGGAGGACATGATTGTCTGCTCGCCGCTGGCGGCGAGGGACCGGGCGGAACTGGAACACCTGATCGGCTACTTCAGCAATATTGTCGCCATCCGCATCGACCTGAGCGGCGACCCGAGTTTTAGCGAGCTGCTGGGCCGGGTGCGCCGCGCCGTGCTCGATGCCCAGGACAACCAGAACCTGCCCCTGCAACGGCTGGCCGAGCTGCCCAACCTGGCGCGGGTTCCGTTGAACCGCGGCATGTTGTGCTATCAGGACGTCAGCAGCCGCACCCTCGAGTTCCCCGGCATCACCGCAACGCGGATGTTCCTGCGCGTCGGCGAGGCCGATTTCGAGCTGGCGATCTATCTCGAGGGCACCTCGGGCGGAAACATCTCCGGCCTGATCGACTACCGCGCCGATCTTTTCGAGGAGGAGACGATCTCGCGGCTGCTGGGCAATTATTTCGCCATCCTGGAGCGCGTGACCAGCAATCCGGACCAACCCTTGTCGCGGCTTCCGCGCTTTGGCGGCGAGCCGGGCGAGATCGTGGCCGCTCTCGAAGCCCATCCCCGGATCGACCAGGCGGTGATCACCGAGCTGCCCGACCGATCGGGCTCGGCGGCCTATCTGGTTCTGAACGAGTTCGATGTGCCGGACCTCGCCGAAATCCGCCAGTTCCTCGAAGCGCGCTTCCCGGCCTGGCTGGTGCCGGAGGCGCTGATCCCCCTCGACGTCCTGCCGCTGTTGCCCGACGGGACGGTGGATCTGGGCGCCTTGCCCGCGCCAAGCGCCCACCGGGGCCGCCTGGACACGCCCTATGCCGCGCCGCGCACCGATCTTGAGCGCCAGATCGCGGAGGTTTGGAAAAAGGCTCTCTGGCTCGACCGGGAGGTCGGCATCGATGATAATTTCCGCGACCTCGGCGGCCATTCGCTGTTGTCGGTCCAGCTCGTGCTCATGCTCGAGAGCACATTGCAACGCGCCCTGCCGCTGCGCGCCATCACCCGCCTGAGCACGGTCGCCGAGATGGCGGCGATTCTCGAGCAGGGCGACACGGCGGAGGAAGAACCGCCGGTCGCGCAAGGTCCCGGCGCGCTGCCGCGGGAGATCTACCAGGGCCTGTTGACCTATACCGCCTCCTGGGCCGGCGAGCGCCGGTCGCCTGAATCGGTGATCGTCGGCCACAACCTCGAGGGCTCGCGCCGGGCGCTGTTCTGGTGCCTGCAACGCGAGGGCGAATTGACCCAGCTGGCCAAGTATCTCGGCCCCGAGCAGCCGCTCTTCGGCATGCGTTCCGGCAACCGGGTCATGGTCAGGAGCCAGGAGAATATCGACGCCCTGGCGGCGCATTACGTGAGCGAGATTCTGGCCTGCCAACCGCAGGGCCCCTATCTGCTCGGCGGCAACTGCCAGGCCGCGCAAATCGCCTTCCAGATCGCCAGGCAGCTCGGCGCGCTCGGCCACGAAGTCGCGCAGCTCTTCATGATGGAAAAGTTCGTGGCGGAGGAATATTCGGGCCGGGTGACGATGCTCTATGGCGCCGACAGCCACCGCAACCCCTACCGGTATTTCAAGACGCCGGAATTCGGCTGGCGGAAATACTATACCGGACCGCTCTCCATCGAGCGTATTTCGGGCCGCCACGCGCAGTTCTTCCGCGAACCGAACATCCTGAACCTGTCGGACGCGGTGCGCCGGGGTATCGACCAGGCGCTTGGCGCCGACAGCGCCGCCCTGACGCCGCCCGCCGCGACGCCGCCGGCCGGGACCGCGTTCCAGCTTCTGCCCGCCGCCGCCTACCGGGCCGAGCTCGACGCCAGCGGCCCGGAGGCCGCCGCGCCCGGCGCCGCGCTGGAGATCCGGGTCGGGCTCCGCAACGCCGGCCCGGAGACCTGGCACCCGGCCGAGGTCAGCGGCATCATGCTCGCCAACCGCTGGCTCGACCGGTCGGGCGAGGTTGTCGATTCGGCCGACGGCCGGGCCCCCCTGACGGTGGAACTCGCCCCCGGCGCATCGACCACGCTGACCCTCCGGGTCACCGCCCCGGCGCGACCCGGCCGCTGGACGCTGGAGCTGGACCTGGTCGACGAGGGTGTCGCCTGGTTCAGCAGCCGGGGCTCGTCGACCGCGCGCCTCGACATCGCCGTGGGGGGCGCCACCGGCGCCTAATACCAGCTTGCATCGACCGGAACCCATAGCCCATGCCCCGGCCCCCGAGCCGGGGCCTCGATGGGCGGGGTGCGCGTGAGCCATCGATGTCCCGGCTCGGGGGCCGGGACATCGGGGCAT
>JACZTQ010000232.1 GCA_022573605.1 Pseudomonadota bacterium
CCCGGCCAGCGCCGCGCGCACCACGAAATCGTCGAACAGCGCGCTCATGGGGGGGCCTTTTCGGGGTGACCAGCGTCGCCGACCCCCACCCTGTCCCCTTCTCCGGGGCTTACGCCGCGCCACTGGCGCGACGGTCCCCTGCGAAGCCTTCCAGGGGGAGGGGACGCTCGTTGAACCCTCGGGCCCTGCGTCCCCCTCCCCAGGAAGGGGAGGGGACAGGGGAGGGGTCGGCGACGCCGGAAATTGCCGGGCAGTGCATTCATGGCGCACTCCCGTGGTCATGGTCATGCGCGTGGTCGTGTTCGTGGCGATACAGCGCCAGCGCCCCCTGGGTGCCGAGTCCGAACAGCGCCCGGTATTCCGGCATCGCGGTGACCTGCACCGGGGCGCCCTCGCAGCAGACATGGCCGTTGAGGCAGATCACCCGGTCGGAGGCGCTCATCACCACGTGCAGGTCGTGGCTGACCATGCAGACCGCGGCGCCGGTGTCGCGCCGGACCCGCTCGATCAGCCGGTAGAAAGCGGCCTCGCCGGGCTGGTCCAGGCCCTGGGTCGGCTCGTCCAGCACCAGCAGGTCGGGCCGGCGCAGCAGCGCCCGGGCCAGCGCCGCGCGCTGCAACTCGCCCCCCGAGAGGTCGGCGACCTGGACCGGGCCGAGGCCGGCGATGCCCACCGCCTCCAGCGCCGCCGCCCGCGCGGCGCCGCTCCGGTCCTTGGCGCCGGCGCCGAGCTTGAGAAAGCGGTCGACGGTCAGCGGCATGGTGCGGTCGATGGCAAGCTTCTGCGGGGTGTAGCCGATCCGCAGCCCGGGCCGGCGCCACACCTCGCCCCGGCTCGGCCGCAGCGCCCCGATCAGGGCGCGCAGCAGCGTCGTCTTGCCGGCGCCGTTGGGGCCGACGATGGTGACGATCTCGCCGGGATGGATGGCCAGGTCGATGTCGTGCAGGATCTGGCGCGGCCCGTCGCGGTAGCCGAGACCGCGCGCCTCGATCAGCGGCGTATTCATGGAACGCCGCCGGTCCGGCAGGCCGGGCAGGTGCCCTCGATCTCCAGCACGGTGCGGCGCATGGCAAAACCGCGTCCGGCGGCGGCCTGGGCCAAGGCGATGTCGAGCGCCCCGTCCTCGATCTCGGCGACCTGGCGGCAGCGCGAGCAGATCAGGAAACAAGCGCCGTGCTCGTCGCCTGGATGGCAGCAGGCGACATAGGCGTTGAGGCGCTCGATCTTGTGCACAAACCCGGCCGCGATCAGGAAATCCAGCGCCCGGTAGACCACCGGCGGCTGCGAACCCAGCCCCTCGGCGCGCAGCCGGTCGAGAATCTCGTAGGCGCCCATCGCCCGGTGGGCCTCGCCGAGCAGTTCCAGCACCCGCACCCGGACCGGGGTCAGGCGCAGGCCGCGGGTCCTGGCGGCGGCGGCAAGCTCGTCGAGCAGGGTCTCGCGGCACTGGCCGTGATCGTGTTCGGCGAAGGCGAGTTCGGTGTCGGGCATGAGTGTTATGTCATAACATTGCAGTTGTTATATCGTAACAGTTCTGATACGCGATCCGGCACGGGGATGCAACCTCAAACCGGATCTGACCGATGCGACGCACCGCTCTCACCTGGGCCCTCGCCCTCGCCCTTCTCCTGGCCCTGCCGCCCCGCCTGTTCGCCGGGCCGGAAGTGGTCGCCAGCATTGCGCCGGTGCATTCGCTGGTGGCCCGGGTGATGCAGGGGGCGGGGAGGCCGCACCTGCTGCTGCCCCCCGGCGCCTCGCCCCACCACCATGCCCTGCGCCCCTCGGACGCGGCGGCGCTGGAGCGGGCCGCGCTGGTGTTCTGGGTCGGCCCCCGGCTGGAGCGCTGGCTGACGCGCTCGCTGACCACCCTGGCGGCCGGGGCGCGGGTGGTGCGCCTCGCCGACGCGCCCGGGCTGACCCGCCTGGCGCTGCGCCAGGGCGCGGTGTTCGCGGCCCACGAACACGCCTCCGAACCAGACCACGACGAGGCGGAGATCGATCCCCATCTCTGGCTCGACCCGGACAACGCCAAGCTCTGGCTCGACGCCATCGCCGCCGCCCTGGCCGGGGCCGACCCGGCGCGCCGGGCGCTGTATCTGGCCAATGCCGAGGCCGCCCGGGCCGAGCTCGACGCGCTGGCGGCCGAAATCGAGGTCCGGCTCGCCCCGGTCAGGGGCCGCCCCTTCGTCGTCTTGCACGACAGTTTCCAGTATTTCGAGCGCCGTTTCGGCATCGAGGCCGCCGGCGCCGTGGCGCCGGGCGACGGCCGCGCCCCCGGCCCGGCCCGGATTGCCCGCATTCGCGACCGCATCCGCGCTCTCGGCCCGGTCTGCCTGTTCCGCGAACCCCAGCTCCGCTCGGCCCTGGCCGCCACCGTGGCCGCGGGCGCCGGTGCGCGCATCGCCCTGCTCGATCCGCTCGGCGCCGGGCTGCCTCCCGGCCCCGATCTCTACCCCGACCTGCTGCGCGGTCTCGCCGACAGCCTTGCCGATTGTCTTGGTTGATCAATTTTTCTTAACTTCCGACAGCGCGACGGAAATATTGCGTTATACTTCCGGCAATCTTGCACGAGGGAGGATTCGATGAACCGGCTTGTGGCAGTGGGTTTCGTATGCGTTGTCGGCCTGGCGATGCTTTTTCCGGGGGCCGCGCCGGCCGCCGATATCGCCCTGGTGATCGGTAATCACGACTACCAAAGGGCGCCCAACGCCAAGAGCGCCGCGATCGACGCCCGCGAGGTCGCCGAGGCGCTGGTCGATGGCGGCTACGACGTCACCCTCGGCATCGACCTCGACCGGCGCGAGATGCGCCGCGCGCTGGGGCGCTTTGCCGCCAAGATCGCCAGTGCCGACAAGGTGGTGATCTACTTCTCCGGCCATGCCCTGCGCAGCGACGGAGTCACCTATCTGGCGCCGGTCGACCAGCGCAACACCACGCTGGTCCGGGTGATGATGGATGGGGTGCCGCTCGACCTGGTGCTGCGCCTGGCCCGGAGCCGGCCCGGGCGCTCGGTGGTGTTCATCGACGCCGCCCAGCTCAAGGGCTTCACCGCCAACGCGATTTCCGAGCCCGGACTGGGCTCGATCGACGCCGGCAACGATGTGCTGGTGGTCTCGGCCGCGGCGCCGGGCCGGGCGGTGCGGCGCCGCGAGGGGCGGCGCAGCCGCTTCGCCCGCGAAGTGGTGCGCGAGTTCCTGTCGCCCGGCGTCCGGGCCATGGACGCGGCCCACGACCTGCGCCGGCCGGCCTGGTTCACCGGCTCGGTCGGCACCAGGCTGCGCCTGGTCAGCCGGGGCGGCGGCGGCGGCCGTATCGGCGGCGCCGACACCCCGGCCGGGATCGAGGCGGCGCTGCGGCTCGACAGCAACCAGCGGCGCGGGATTCAGGAGAGCCTGAGCCTGCTCGGCCATGACCCGCGCGGCATCGACGGCATGTTCGGCCCCGGCACCCGCACCGCGATCCGCCTGTGGCAGCGCGCCAACAACCTGGCCGAGACCGGCTACCTGACCGCCGATCAGGCCGCGCTGTTGCAGAGCCAGAGCGCCGGGGCGAGCCGCGGCCCCGGGTCCCGCGACAGCGACTACTGGGCCAGGACCGGCGCCTTGGGCAACGCCGCCGGCTATCGCGACTATCTCGAGCGCTACACCGACGGGCGCCACGCCGGCGAGGCGCGCGACACGCTGAAGCGGATGGCCCGGGCCGGCACCAACGCCGCCGCCCGGCGCGAGCGGGAGGTCTGGCGCCAGGCGGTATCCCGCGGCCGCCCGCGCGACTACCGCGACTATCTGCAACGCTATCCCACCGGCATCTGGCAACCCGAGGCCGAGCGGCGGCTGGCCGGGCCGGCGGCCCCGGCGCCGGACGATCCGGCGCTGGTCGAGAGCGCCCTCGGGCTGACCCGCGACGACCGGATGTCGATCGAACAGCGGCTCGACTATCTCGGCTTCCCGCCCGGGGCGCCGGACGGCTTCTTCGACGCCAGCACCCGCTGGGCCATCGAAGGCTATCAGCGCAGCCGCGGCCACGACGCCACCGGCTATCTGGACCGGCCGACCCTTGGCGCGATCATGGACGAGACCGGGGATGTCCGCTCCGGCCTCATCATCGACGGCGCCGCGGTGCTGCGCGGCCTGCTGGGCAGCGGTCAGAATTAGAGCCCTATATGACCCGGCGGCCGGCCGCCGGGAAGGGCATTTTCCTTGGATCGACGGAATATTCCGCAACACCCTTGCATCGGCGCGCGCCCTTGGGCACAGAGGGGGCGAGCAGTCACAACCAGCAAACAAAAGCAGCCGATGCACCGTCTCTATCACCTGCCCCTGTCGCCCTTTTGCCGCAAGATCCGTCTGGTTCTGGCCGAGAAGCGGATCGAGGTCGAGCTGATCGAGGAGCGGCCCTGGGAAAGGCGGCACGACTTCCTGCGGCTCAACCCGGCCGGCAAGGTGCCGGTGCTGATCACCGCCAACGGCCAGGCGCTGTCGGACTCGACGGCGATCTTCGAATACCTCGAGGAGACCGTTCCCGAGCCGCCGCTGATGCCCAGGGGGTCCCTCCAGCGGGCCGAGGTGCGCCGCCTGGTGGGCTGGTTCGACGACAAGTTCAACCGCGAGGTGACCGAGAACCTGCTGTTCGAGCGGGTGACCAAGCGGCTGGCCCGGCTGGGCCCCCCGGACGGCGCCTGCCTCAAGGCGGGCAGCAGGAACATCCGGGTGCATCTCGATTATGTCACCTTCCTGCTCGAGGGCCACAACTGGCTCGCCGGGCCGCGCCTGAGCATCGCCGACATCACCGCGGCGGCGCATCTGAGCTGCCTCGACTATGTCGGCGACGTGCCGTGGGACGACTATCCGGCAGTGCACGACTGGTATTCGGTGATGAAGTCGCGGCCCTGCTTCCGCAGCCTGCTGGCCGACCACCTGCCCGGCTTCCCGGCAAAAGACCACTACGCCGATCTGGATTTCTGACCTCTCACGGCCATTCCGCCCGGCGACTGACCGCGAGCCTTTGATCATCCGGGCCACATAGGCCATATACTTGTCCTCCAGACAGGCTGCGATCCGCGGCCATGTGGAGGGTGACTTTTGAACGCTCCGGTAAAACCCGAGCCGGGCGCCGAGATCCGCGCCGCGCTGGACGCCGAGGCGCGGGCGCTCGGTTTCGCCGAAATCGCGGTCACCCGGCCGGATTCGGTGACGGCGGCGGGGGCGCGGCTGCGCCAATGGGTCGGGCAGGGGCGCCATGGCGAGAT
>JACZTQ010000233.1 GCA_022573605.1 Pseudomonadota bacterium
ACACCAGCGTGGCCGCGAACAGCCCCATGGTGGCCAGCACCACGATCCGGTGGGTGGACGGGTCGAGCAATGCGAAACCGCCCAACAGCGCCGCCGCCAGCGCAAAGCAGATCACCGAGAACGCCGGCCACAATGCCCGGGCCAGCCCCTCCGCCAGCAGCGCCAGGCGGCTCAGCCGCAGGGCCCGGCGGGTCGCCTTGCCCAGCGCCCGTCTCTGCCCCGCGAAGCTGAATTTCGCCATGCTTTTTCCGTCGTTCTCCCCGCCGGCGGGGTCGGTCACCTCCCCGGCGGCTCCTCGAGCCATGCCGGCAGGGTATCACGCGCCAGCATCTCTGCATATGTGGGACGTTTGCGGATCACTGCAAACCGGTCACCGTGGACCAGAACCTCCGGAATCAGCGGCCGGGTGTTGTATTCCGACGCCATCACCGCGCCGTAAGCCCCGGCCGAGCGCAGCGCGATCAGGTCGCCCGCCGCCAGATGCGGCAACTCGCGGCCCCGGGCGAAGGTGTCGGCGGTCTCGCAGACCGGGCCGACCACGTCGACCGGGCCGACGGGCGTGTCCGGCCCCGGCTCGGCCACCGGCTCGATTTCGTGCCAGGCGTCGTACATCGCCGGGCGGATCAGGTCGTTCATCGCCGCGTCGACGATCAGGAAGTCGCGCCCCTCGCCCGCCTTGCGGTAGATCACCCGCGCCACCAGCAGCCCGGCATTGCCGGCGATCAGGCGGCCCGGCTCGATCTGGATCTCGCAGCCGAGATGGCCAAGCCTGCGCTTGATCAGGGCGCCGTAGTCGAACGGCAGCGGCGGCGCCTCGTTGCCGCGCCGGTAGGGAATGCCGAGGCCGCCGCCGAGATCGAGCCGCCGGATGTCGTGGCCGTCGGCGCGCAAGGCCAAGGTCAGCTCGGCCATTTTCGCGAAAGCGGCCTCATAAGGCGCCAGATCGGTCAGTTGCGAGCCGATATGGACATCGATGCCGACCACCTCGATGCCGTCCATCGCGGCGGCGCGGCGGTAGACCTCGCGGGCCCGCGCCAGCGGCACGCCGAACTTGTTCTCGGCCTTGCCGGTGGCGATCTTGTCGTGGGTCAGGGCGTCGACGTCCGGGTTCACCCGCAGCGTCACCGGGGCCACCTTGCCGATCGAGCGGGCGGCGGCGTCCAGCACCTCCAGCTCGGGCTCGCTCTCGACGTTGAACTGGCGGATGCCGGCCTCCAGCCCCTGGCGCATCTCGGCCGCGGTCTTGCCGACGCCGGAGAACACGATCCGGTCGGGCGGCACGCCCGCCGCCAGCGCCCGCATCAGCTCGCCGCCCGAGACCACGTCGGCCCCGGCGCCGAGCCGCGCCAGGGTGGCGATCACCGCCTGGTTCGAGTTCGACTTGAGCGAAAAGGCGATCAGGTGCGGCAGGTCCGCCAGGGCCTCGTCGAGCACCCGGTAGTGGCGCTCCAGCGTCGCCGTCGAATAGACGTAGAACGGCGTGCCCACCGCCTCGGCGATGCGCTCGATGGGCACCTCCTCGGCGTGGAGGCGGCCCTCAATGTAGCTGAAATGGTCCATGCGGTGCCGGGCGCCTCAGAGCGGTATCGACTTGGCCAGGATTGGTATTTCGCCCGTCATTGCCGGGCTTGACCCGGCAATCCAGTCCCTCAATCAGACGTTCAAGGGCTGGATACCCGGTCAAGCCCGGGCATGACGTGATCGGGGGTCCGGGCATGACGTGGTTCCGAGCGATCAGAAAACACTCTAGTAGCCGCTGTTCTCCTTCTTCTGGTCTTTCTTGGATTCGGGCTCGGAGCCGGGCCGGATCGGGTCGCCCTTGATGCCGCAGGCGGCGAGGCCCAGCGCCAGCGCCAGAAGCGCCGTCAGGGCGAGGCGAGAAATGCTCATGCCAGTTCCTCGCGCCAGCGCGCCACCTGCTCGCGCACCCGGACCGGCGCGGTGCCCCCATAGCTCACCCGGCTGGCGGCCGAGGCCTCGACGCTCAGCACGTCATGGACCGCCGCCGTCAGTCCGGGCTCGATCGCCTGCATCTTGTCGAGCGCCAGCCCGGCCAGGTCGCAGCCCTCGGCCTCGGCCAGGGCGACGATGCGCCCGGTGACGCGGTGGGCCTCGCGGAACGGCATCCCCAGCACCCGCACCAGCCAGTCGGCCAGATCGGTGGCGGTCGAGAAGCCGCTGCCCGCCGCCGCCCGCAGCCGCCCGGCGTCCGGCGCCATGTCGCCGACCATGCCGGCCATCGCCGCCAGCGCCAGGGCCAGCGAATCGGCGGCGTCGAACAGGGGCTCCTTGTCCTCCTGCATGTCCTTGGCGAAGGCCAGCGGCAGGCCTTTCATCACCAGCACCAGCGCCACCAGCGCCCCGGCGATGCGCCCGACCTTGGCCCGGACCAGCTCGGCCGCGTCCGGGTTGCGCTTCTGCGGCATGATCGACGAGCCGGTGGTGAACCTGTCGCTGAGCCTGACGAAACCGAACTGGACCGAGGACCAGATCACCAATTCCTCGGCGAAGCGGCTCAGATGGCCGGCGCAGATGGTCGCCGCGGCGAGGAATTCGAGCACGAAATCCCGGTCGCTGACCGCGTCGATCGAATTCGCCGCCGGCCGCTCGAAGCCGAGCGCGCTTGCCGTCATCTGGCGGTCGATCGGGAACGAGGTCCCGGCCAGCGCCGCCGCCCCCAGCGGGCATTCGTTGAGCCGCGCCCGGCAGTCGGCAAAGCGCCCCCGGTCGCGGTTGAACATCTCCACATAGGCCAGCATGTGGTGGCCCCAGGTCACCGGCTGGGCGGTCTGCAAATGGGTGAAACCCGGCATCACCATGCCGGCCCCGGCCTCGGCCTGCGCCACCAGGGCGCGCATCAGGGCGGCGAGGGCGGCGTCGGTCGCATCGATGGTCTTGCGGACCCAGAGCTTGCAGTCGGTCGCCACCTGGTCGTTGCGCGAGCGCCCGGTGTGGAGCCGCCCGGCGGCCTCCCCGGCGATCTCCCCGAGCCGCGCCTCGATGTTCATGTGGATGTCTTCCAGGGCCTCGGAGAAGACGAATTCGCCGCTCTCGATCTCGGCCAGGATCTGCGCCAGACCGGCGTCGATGGCCGCCCCGTCGGCTTCCGATATGATGCCCCTTGCCGCCAGCATGGCCGCGTGCGCCCGGCTGCCGGCGATATCCTCGCCGTAGAAGCGGCGGTCGAATCCGATCGAGGCGTTGATCGCGGCCATCACCGCGTCCGGCCCGGCTTTGAAACGCCCTCCCCACATCGTGTTCGCGGCCGCGCCCGGTTGGGGCTGGTCCTTCGCGCCGGACTCACTATGTTCTGCCATGACGTCGTTCCCGTCAGCCTGGTGGAGACCCCGGATGAGCCGATCACCCGTCAGCCTAGCCCTCGCGGCCCTGCTATACGGCGCAATCTGCCTGACTGCAAACCCCGGGGCCGCGGAACCGGGCGCCACCGAACTGAGCGCGGCCGACCGCGCCACGCTCAAGGAGTTGCGCGGCGGCGACATGGCCAAGCTGGTGATCCACAACGCGCCGAGGGAGCGGATTGGCGAGACCTTCCGCGACCTCTACGGCAATCCGATCACCCTGGCCGACTATTCCGGCAAGGTGGTGCTGCTGAACATCTGGGCCACCTGGTGCCCGCCCTGCCGGGCCGAGATGCCCTCGCTCGACCGCCTGGCGGGCGCGATGGAAGGCCCCGATTTCGCCGTGATCGCGCTCTCCACCGACCGCGGCGGGGTCGAGCGGGTGGCGCGGTTCTACGACGACATGGGGATCGAGAACCTCGACGTCATGCTCGACCGCAGCGGCAAGTTCTCGCGCCGGACCGGGGTGCTGGGCCTGCCGGTGACCCTGATTCTCGACCGCCAGGGCCGCGAGATCGGGCGCCTGCTCGGCGATGTCGACTGGGACAGCCCCGAGGCAAGGGCGATCCTGCGCCGGGTGATCGAGATGACCGGGGAGACAACGGCGCCCGAGCGCGCCTAAAGCCCGCCGTCCCGATTCGGTTGACACCGGCGACCCCTCGTCCATACAAACTTGCGAACACCGGTGGACCAGCCGCCGCCCGCGGCTTTCACTTCGAAGATCGTGAGAAATGCCGGATTTTCTGCTCGCCAACGAAAAGATCATACGCCTGTCCGCCTTCCTCGGCATTCTCGTCGTGATGGCGGCATGGGAGGTGGCGGCGCCGCGCCGGCGGCGCGAAATCCCCCGCCTGCTGCGCTGGACCAACAATCTCGGCATCGTCGTCGCCGACACCATCCTGGTGCGCCTGACCTTCCCGGTCGCCGCGGTCGGCCTGGCGCTGGTCGCGGCGGAGCGCGGCTGGGGGGTGTTCAATCTGATCGAAGCGCCGGTCTGGGTGGCGTTCATCGTCTCGCTGGTGGTGCTCGATCTGGTCATCTACCTCCAGCATGTGCTGTTCCATGCGGTCCCGGCGCTGTGGCGGCTGCACCGCATGCACCACGCCGACCTCGACTTCGACGTCACCACCGGCCTGCGCTTCCACCCGGTCGAGATCGTGCTCTCGATGGGGCTCAAGCTCGCCGTTGTCGCGCTGCTCGGCCCGCCGGCGGCGGCGGTGCTGGTGTTCGAGGTGCTGCTGAACGGCACCGCGATGTTCAATCACTCCAACATCCGCATCCCGCTTAGGCTCGACCGCGTGCTGCGGCTCATCGTCGTCACCCCCGACATGCACCGGGTCCATCACTCCGTCATCCCGCGCGAGGCCAACAGCAATTTCGGCTTCAACCTGCCCTGGTGGGACCGCCTGTTCGGCACCTACCGGGCCCAGCCGGCGGAGGGGCATGACGCCATGACCATCGGCATCGAGCTGTTTCGCACGCCGCGCGACCTGTGGCTCGACCGGATGCTGATCCAGCCGCTGCTCGGCAAGCCCGGGAACTACCCGATCAACCGGCAGGGACGCCCGGATTGACCCCGGATTGACCTCGCGCGGCGCACTCGCGCGCCTCGCCCTTGCCCTCGCCGCGGCGGTGGTCTGGGCGGTGCTGAACCGGGAGGCGTTCGATACCGAAACGCTCGAGGCCTGGTTCCGGTAGTTCGGCTTCTGGGTGCCGGCCGCCTTCATCCTGCTCTGGGCCCTGTGGAGCGTTCTGTTCCTGCCGGGAGCGATCATCGGTTTGGCCGGCGGCGCCCTGTTCGGGCCGCTCTGGGGGGTGCCGTGGAACCTGACGGGGCCACCGCTGGGCGCCGGCCTGGCCGTCCTGGCGCGCCGGGTCCGGCGC
>JACZTQ010000234.1 GCA_022573605.1 Pseudomonadota bacterium
CCTTCAGCACCTTCCTTTGCAGCGCCTCGGGGAAGCCGCCGGGCGGCTGGCCGATATCGCCGCGCATCAGGCCGACCACCGAGTCGGGGAAGGCGACGTCCACCTCCGGGTCCTCGACCTGCGCCCGGGTCAGCCCGGCCGAGACCATCACCAGCGCCATGTCGCCGACCACCTTCGAGGTCGGGGTCACCTTGATGATGTCGCCGAACATGGCGCTCACCTCGGCGTAGGTTCGGGCGACCTCGGGCCAGCGCCCCTCGAGCCCGAGGGCGCGGGCCTGGGCCCGCAGGTTGGTGACCTGGCCGCCGGGCATCTCGTGCAGATAGACCTCCGAGGTGCCGGCCCGCAGGTCGGACTCAAAGCCCGCATACATGCGCCGCACCCCCTCCCAGTAGGTCGAGATCTCGCGCACCGCGTCCAGGTTCAGCCCGGTGTCGCGCTCGTGGTGCTGGAGGGCCGCGACGATCGAGCCCAAGGGCGGCTGCGAGGTGATGCCGGAGAGGGCGTCGATGGCGGCGTCGGCGGCGTCGACCCCGGCCTCCGCCGCCGCCAGCACCGAGGCGGCGGAAATGCCGGAGGTGTCGTGGGTGTGGAAGTGGACCGGGATGGTGATCTCGTTCTTGAGAGCCCGCACCAGCGCCGTGGCGGCGGCCGGCTTGACCAGCCCGCCCATGTCCTTGATGCAGAGGATATGGGCGCCGGCCTGCTCCAACTGCTTGGCGAGGTTGACATAATAGGCCAGAGAATACTTGGCCCGGTCCGGGTCGTGGATGTCGCCGGTGTAGCAGAACGCGGCCTCGCAGAGCTTGCCAGAGGCCAAAACAGCGTCCATGCAGACCCTCATGTTCTCGACCCAATTTAACGGATCGAACACGCGAAAAACATCGACCCCGGTCTCGGCCGCCCGGGCGACGAAGGCCTCGACCACGTTGTCCGGGTAGTTGGTGTAGCCGACCCCGTTCGAGGCCCGGATCAGCATCTGGGTCAAGAGGTTCGGCATCCGGCTGCGCAGGTCGCGCAGCCGCTGCCAGGGGCATTCCTGCAAGAAACGGTAGGCGACGTCGAAGGTGGCCCCGCCCCAGCATTCGACCGAAAAGAGTTCGGGCAGGTTGTGGGCGTAGGCGTCGGCGATGCGCATCATGTCGATCGAGCGCATCCGGGTGGCGAGCAGCGACTGGTGGCCGTCGCGCATGGCGGTGTCGGTCAGCAGGAGTTGCTTGCTTGCCAGCATCCAGTCGGCCACCGCCTTCGGGCCCTGCTGGTCGAGGAGCTGCCTGGCGCCGCGCGGCGGGTCGGCCACCAGGTTGGCCGGGGTCCGGGGCGGGTGGGCGCTGGCCGGGGGCCGGGCGCGGCCCCGGGTCTCCGGGTTGCCGTTGACGGTGACCTCGCCGATGTAGCGCAAGAGCTTGGTGGCGCGGTCGCGGCGGCGCTTGAACTCGAACAGTTCCGGGGTGGTGTCGATGAACCGGGTGGTGTAACTCAGATCGCGAAAAGTTTTATGTTTCAACAGGTTCTCGACGAATACCAGATTCGTGGCAACCCCTCGGATGCGGAATTCGCGCAGCGCCCGGTCCATCCGCGCGATCGCCTCGTCGGGGGTCGGGGCCCAGGCGGTGACCTTCTCCAGCAGCGAGTCGTAGAAGCGGGTGATCACGGCGCCGGAATAGGCCGTGCCGCCGTCGAGCCTGATGCCGAAGCCGGTGGCGCCCCGGTAGGCGGTGATGCGGCCGTAATCGGGGATGAAGTTGTTGAGCGGGTCCTCGGTGGTGATCCGGCATTGCAGCGCGTGGCCGCGCAGGGTGATGTCGGCCTGGGACGCGGCCCCGGTGGCCTCGGCCACGGTGGCGCCCTCGGTGATGCGGATCTGGGCCTGGACGATGTCGATGCCGGTGACCTCCTCGGTCACGGTGTGCTCGACCTGGATTCGGGGGTTGACCTCGATGAAATGGAACCTGCCGGTGTCGACGTCCTGGAGAAACTCCACCGTGCCGGCGCACTGGTAGCCGGCGTGGCGGCAGAGCTTCAGGCCCAACTCGCAGAGCTCGGCGCGCTGGGCGTCGTCGAGGTAGGGGGCGGGGGCGCGCTCGACCACCTTCTGGTGGCGGCGCTGGACCGAGCAGTCGCGCTCGAAGAGGTGGTAGAGGTTGCCGTGGTGGTCGCCGAGGATCTGGACCTCGACGTGGCGGGCGCGCAGGATCATGCGCTCGAGATAGCCCTCGCCGTTGCCGAAGGCGGCCTCGGCCTCGCGCCGGCCCTCGAGCACCTTGTCGGCGAGTTCGTCCTCGCCCATGATCGGGCGCATGCCGCGCCCGCCGCCGCCCCAGCAGGCCTTCAGCATCAGCGGGTAGCCGACTTCGGCGGCCATGCGGCGCACCTCGTCCATGTCGTCGGGCAGCACCTCGGTGGCTTGGATCACCGGGACCCCGGCGGCGATGGCGACGCGCCGCGCGCTGGCCTTGTCGCCGAGCAGGCGCATGGTCTCGGCCTTGGGGCCGATGAAGGCGACCCCGGCGGCCTCGCAAGCATCTACGAATGCAGGGTTTTCCGACAGCAGGCCGTAGCCGGGATGGATCGCGTCGGCGCCGCAGTCGTGGGCGATGCGGACGATATCGTGGAGGTCGAGATAGGCCGCCACCGGACCCTTGCCGGCGCCGACCTGGTAGGCCTCGTCGGCCTTGAAGCGGTGCAGGCTGAGCTTGTCCTCGGCGGCGAAGATCGCCACCGTCTGTTTGCCGAGCTCGTTGGCGGCGCGCAGCACCCGGATGGCGATCTCGCCCCGGTTGGCGACGAGGATCTTCTGGAACTGGGGCATGGCGCGGTCCTTCGGGGTGGGGTCCTCGGGCGGGGCGGGGTCCTCGGGGCGGAATAGCCGCCGGGGGCGGCGGCGGCAAGGCCGGGGTGCGGGCTTGGGGAATTTCGGGGCGGCGATGGCGAGCGGCAGGGGGCAAGGGCGGACAATCATGTCCGCCCTACCCCGACCGCCCGCCACCGAATCCAACGGGTGTGGTTTGGTAGTGGTTTGATAGTGGTTTGATAGTGGTTTGGTAGCGGCAAAATCACGATTTCCAGCCCGGCCGGAGAGCGGGGCGGGACGACAAGGGGATGGGTTTCAACCCATGCAGGTTGGTATCGCGGCATTTGCGCGAAGTTTGAGCGGCATTTACCGGAAATTAGCGGCGACGTGTTCTTCTCGGCGTGAACTTGGGCCGGAGATGAACTCGCTGGGGCCCGGCGAACTTCCGGAGACAGACCGATGATCCCCCATGCCGAACGGCTCGAGAGCGCCGTGAGCGCGATGCTCGAGGAGTTGCGGGCCGAGCAGGAACGCGAGGGCGCGCTCGGTTGCGAGCTGATCGAGTCGCGCCATCGGCGGCGCGAGCTGCTGCGCAGCCTGACCATCCTGATCAGGACCTTTCCGGAGGCGGCCCGGCGGCAGAATCGCCAGCGGCTGGCGCAGGTCGAGGCGCGGCACCGGGCCCCGCGCCGGCGCCCCGGCGCGTCCGAGCGGAGCGAGGCGACTCTGGCCTTTCTGGCGGGCTATCCGGGCGACGAGGTGCGCGCCGCGGAACTGGGCCAGGCGCTGGTGGAGGCCGGGCTCGACCCTGGCCGGGCCTACGCGGCGCAGGCGCTGCACCGGCTGGGCAGGCAGGGGCTGGTCACGCGGGTCGGGCAGGGCCGCTACCGGATCAGCCGCCAGCATCCCGAACTGGTCGCGCTGCGGCGGAGGGGATTGGAGGATCGGGGGCGGGAGGGATAAGATAGATTCGATTCGGACGGATTCGCTCTACACTCGGTCATTACCGGGCTTGTCTTGACCCGGCAATCCAGGCTGCAAATCAACGAATCGGAACTCGCTGCCCCGGTCAAGCCGGGGCATGACATGGTTCTATCCGGTCAGGAAACGCTCACATCTAGTGGATAGAACGAGACGGATGACTCCTTCTCGCGAGCTGAGCAACCGGTTGAAGGTGATAAGAAATTTTTGGCCGGTCTGGTGGCCTTGAAGTTCGCTTCACCAATTCCCGCTCCCCTGGCCCCTGAAACCGCCCTCGCATCCCGCCCTGGCCCGGCGGCACCGCCGGGCCGCGCCCGACCCTCCCCCCCCGATTCACCTCGGCGAGGGCGCTTTGCAACGTTGCGGGAAGGGCAAACGATGCAATTGGTTGCACCGTTGCACCACGGCTCCAGCGCAGCAGCGCCCACCCAGGGTCGGGCGCGGCCCTCATCTCGTCATATTAAAGGCCGGCGAGCCAAACCGGAATCGATTTATCTAGCGAACCTCGGGCGCATGACGCCAGGCCGTGGCGGTCACAGGGTTCGTTTTGTTGGATTCTATCCACTAGCCTACGGCGTGCAGCGGTTCGATGCCGGATATCTCGTCGCGCATCTTGTTTTCAAGAACCGCGACGTCATGATTTGTCTGCAGGTTGAGCCACAACTGCGGAGTCGTGCCTAGAAGACGCGCCAATCGGATCGCGACTTCGGGGGTGACCCGCGCCTTCTCGGTCAAGATGTTGTGCAGAGCCTGACGAGACAGCGCCAGCCGTCTCGCCAGTTCGGTCTTCGTTACATCCGAATCCTCCAAAACCACCTCACGGAGGATTCGTCCAGGATGAGACGGAATCAAAGCCATAGCGGACATTTTTCCTCATCGTTCCAGCCTTACGGCTATCTTGTCAAAAGGAGGAGAGTTGTCACTCTCCTCAATGATAATCTTCGAGATCGACATCAACCGGGCCGTCGTCCCATGCCCACGTCAGTCGGTAGTTTCTCGTCACATTCACAGACCAACTCTGCGGGTTGGTATTCACCAGCTGATGGAAGTTCTTGCCAATTCGGAGATCAGTAGTTTCTTTCGCGGCATCAAGTATGCTCAGTAGATCCGAGACTTTCATATGATCTGCTACTGGAAGCTTACTCGAATCTCCCTTTTCCCAAAACCTACGCAGCGCTTTGCTGCGTACGGATCGGATGCTCACCTAAGCAACCTCGTATTGAGCGTCATGCTGTGCTCCTTCCTGTTTTCGGCCTACCTCTGTAAGTCGGTCATCTGCGGTCTGTGTAAAGTAAGGCTTTACGTTTTGAATGTCAAGTGCTGCTTGACGGTAGAGATCCCCTCACCCCACCACGAACACGTGCAGCGCCACCGGTCCATGCGCGCCCAATTGCAACGTCTGGCCGATATCGGCCGAGCGGCTCGGGCCGGTCACCATGTTCACCGTGCGGGGGTCGAGGGCGCGC
>JACZTQ010000235.1 GCA_022573605.1 Pseudomonadota bacterium
CGCTACCCGTCCCCACTTTTAGCTAGCTGGTTTAGCTACCTGGTTTAGCTACTTGGGCGCCTGGCAAATGTTGGCGCCCAGACAGGCCAGGTTCTCCTCCGCGATCTTCGCAACGTTGGTCTCGCGCGGCGCCACGTTGCCGTCCTGCGCGACCTCCTGGATCCACGCTTCCTTGCCGGTCGCGACCGCAACCTGATAGTGCTTGGCCGCCATCTCGTCGTCGCCGGTCTCCTCATACGCGACCCCGAGGTTGAGGTTCGCATAGGGATTGTCCGGGTCCCCGGCCAGTATGGACTGGTACTGCGTCCGCGCCGCGGCATAGTCCTGCGCCGCGATCAGTTTCCAGCCGTCGTCCAGGGCATCGCCCTGCCCGGAGCATCCGGCCAGCACCAGCCCGGCCATCATGGCGCCTACAAATGCAAGCCTGCGCATACGCAACCTCCCGTTCAATGCGACGCCGGAGCCCGGCGTCCGCTCCCGCCCGAGACCGGACCTCGGGAGGAATTTCATCGCCATACGGCCGGCAACCCGCCATGCGCGAATGCCCGCCGCGAAGATCGTAACAATCTCATCCTTAAGGGGCAAGCGTGGCATCGACGGTTAATGGACCGGCGGTTTCTGTTGCAAGAGGCGGGGATGAGCCGGTAGGGCGGACAGGCTTGTCCGCCCTGGTTGCGGCGACGGCGGACAAGCATGTCCGCCCTACCACCGCCCCTGGAACTCTAGTATCCCGGTGCCGTCATCACCGGCAGGAGACCAAGCACAAGGAGAGCCCGATGGCCGAGGCCGCGAAAATCTACCCGGTGGTGATCTGCGGCGGGTCCGGCACCCGGCTCTGGCCGCTGTCGCGCAAGTCCTACCCCAAGCAGTTCAACCGATTGTTCGAGGGCGGCTCGCTGTTCCAGCGCACCCTGGGGCGGATCGCCGGCGCCGGATACGCCGATCCGATCATCCTCACCCATCAGGATTTCCGCTTCATCGCCGCCGGGCAGCTCGCCGACAGCGGCGCCGCGGCGACCCGGATCATCGTCGAGCCGGAGGGCCGCAACACCGCTCCGGCGATCGCCCTGGCGGCCCTCGAGATCGCCGCCGGCGATCCCTCCGGGCTGATGCTGGTGCTGCCCTCCGACCATGTGCTGAACGATCTGGAGGCCTTCCACCGCGCCGTCGCCGCCGGCGCCGGGGCGGCGCGCGACGGCGCGCTGGTGACCTTCGGCGTCACCCCCGACCGGCCCGAGACCGGCTATGGCTATATTGAACTCGAAGCGCCGCACCCCGACGGCCCGCGGCCCTTCCTGCGCTTCATCGAGAAGCCGGACGCCGCGCGCGCCGCCGAGATGGTGGCCTCGGGACGCTTCCTGTGGAATTCCGGCATGTTCCTGTTCTCGGCGGCGGCCATCCTGGAGGCCCTCGAGGCGCACGCGCCCGACGTGCTGGCCGCCTGCGCCAAGGCCCGCGAGGCGGGCCGCGACGATCTCGACTTCTTCCGCCCCGGTGCCGAGGAATATCTCGCCAGCCCGGACATCTCGATCGATTACGCGGTGATGGAGCGGGTCGCGGGCGTGGTCGTGCCGCTGGAGTGCGGCTGGAACGATCTCGGCAACTGGCAGACCGTCTGGGCCGAGAGCAACCCGGACCGGGACGGGGTCGCGACCACCGGCGGCGCCATCGCCATCGACTGCCGCGACAGCCTGCTGCGCGCCGACGACCCCGATCTGCGGCTGGTCGGGCTCGGGCTCGAGCGCATCGTCGCGGTGGCGACCCGCGACGCCGTGCTGGTCGCCCACATGGACCGGGCCCAGGAGGTCGGCCGGGCGGTCGAGGCGCTCAAGGCGGCGGGCGCGCCCCAGGCGACCGAGTTCCCGCGCTGCCACCGGCCCTGGGGCTGGTACGAGACCCTGGCGCGGGGCGACCGCTTCCAGGTCAAGCAGATCGTGGTCAAGCCCGGCGGCATGCTCTCGCTGCAAAGCCATGTGCACCGGGCCGAGCACTGGGTGGTGGTGGCCGGCACCGCGCGGGTCACCATCGACGGCGAGGTGACGCTGCTGGGCGAGAACCAGTCGACCTACATCCCGCTCGGCGCCGTCCACCGGCTCGAGAACCCGGGCAAGGTCGAACTGCGCCTGATCGAGGTCCAGTCCGGCGCCTATCTCGGCGAGGACGACATCGTGCGCTACGAGGATATCTACGCGCGCGGGTAGGCGATCTTCGCCAATTCGGCCCTGCACATCTGCGCCTATTTCGGTTTCATCTGGCTGATCGGCCAGGCCGGGCCGGTGTTCGCCTCCCAGGTCGCCTATGTGGTCACCGGCTCGGGCGTGGCGCTCGGCATGCTGATCTACGACGAGCGCCACTCGCCCTGGATCTGGGCCGCCCTGGCGCTGATGTTCGCCGGCCTGGCGCTGGTCAGGCCGAAGCGGTGAGGGGGGGTGGCCCGTAGGGTGCGCATTTTGCGCACCTTTCCGCCACCCAACCCTCAACAACGGTGCGCAGAATGCGCACCCTACCGGGCGGCGCCCCCCTTCACCGCCGTGGTCACATAGTTCACCGAGAGATCCCGCTCCGAGATGCGCCACTCCCAGGCCAGCGGGTTGAACACCAAGCCCTTGGCGTCGACCGGCTCCAGCCCGGCGCGCTCCAGCATCGCCGTCAGCTCGTCCGGGGTGATGAACTTCGACCAGTCGTGGGTGCCGCGCGGCAGCCAGCGCATCACCTGCTCGGCGCCGACGATCGCCACCAGCCAGCTCTTCGGGTTGCGGTTGATGGTCGAGGTCAGCATCAGCCCGCCCGGCCGCACCAGCTTCGCGCAGGCGTCGAGGAAGCCCTGCGGGTCGGGCACATGCTCGACCACCTCCATGTTCAGCACCGCGTCGAACTGCTCGCCGGCCTCCGCCAGGGCCTCCGCCGTGGTCACCCGGTAGTCGATCTCCAGCCCCATCGCCTCGGCGTGCAGCCGGGCCACGGGGATGACGCGCTCGGCCGCGTCGGCGCCCACCACTTGCGCCCCCAGCCGCGCCATCGGCTCCGAGAGCAGCCCGCCGCCGCAACCGATATCCAGGACCCCGAGCCCCTCGAACGGGCGCAGGCTCTTGGGGTCGCGCCCGTGCTGGGCGGCGATCTGGGCCACCGCGTAGCCCAGCCGGCACGGGGTCATCATGTGCAAGGGCTTGAACTTGCCCTCCGGGTCCCACCATTCCCCGGCCATCGCCTCGAACCTGGCGATCTCGGCCTGATCGACACCCGTGGTTTCCGGCATCCGTCAAACTCCCGGCGCTTGGCCCGCTTGCAAGCGCGGGCTACCATGACATAGTGCAAGGAGGCGACGGCTGCCAAGCCGCCCGCACCCGAAACCGGAGACCCGCCGCCCGTGCTGCAAGGACCCGACCCCAAGGCCGCGCCCAGGCTCTATCCCGCGATCGAGCCCTACCAGCGCTTCCACCTCGACGTCGGCGACGGCCACGAGCTCAATGTCGAGCTCTGCGGCACCCCCGGCGCCAGCGCCGTGGTGGTGCTGCACGGCGGGCCGGGGGCCGGGATCAGCCCGTTCATGCGCCGCTTTTTCGACCCCGCCCGCTACCTGATCGTGCTGTTCGACCAGCGCGGCACCGGGCGCTCGCGCCCGCGCGGCGCGTTGGAGGCGAACACCACCTGGCACCTGGTCGACGATCTCGAACGCATCCGCGAGCATCTGCGGATCGAGCGCTGGCAGTTGTTCGGCGGCTCCTGGGGCTCGACCCTGGCGCTGCTCTACGCCCAGGCCCACCCGGAGCGGACAGCCTCGCTGGTGCTGCGCGGCGTCTTCACCATGACCCGGGCCGAACTCGACTGGTTCTACGGCGGCGGCGCCGGGCGCTTCTTCCCCGAGCAATGGGCCGATTTCACCGCCCCGATCCCGCCCGCGGAGCAGGGCGACCTGATCGGCGCCTATCACCGCCGCCTCACCACTGGCGACGAGGCCGAACAGACCCGCCTGGCCCGCCCCTGGGTGCGCTGGGAGGCCGCCACGGCGGCGCTGCGCCCCAACCGCGCCGGTTTCATCGACGCCGCCTATGCGCGCGCCTTCGCCCGCATCGAGAGCCACTACTTCGCCCATCGCGGCTGGCTCGAGCAGGACGGCCAGATTCTGCGCGGCATGCCCCGCATCGCCAACATCCCCGGCGTCATGGTGCAGGGCCGCTACGACATGATCTGCCCGCCGGAAACCGCGCACAATCTCGCCGCGGCCTGGCCCGCGGGAGTGCTGAAGCTGGTCGACGACGCCGGCCATGCGCTGTCGGAACCCGGCATCGCCGCCGAACTGATCCGCGCCACCGACCGGCTGGCGGAGCAGGACTGAGCCGGGCCCGAACCCCGGCAAGGGTGGACAATCATGTCCACCCTACCGGGCGGCGCCGCCTGGTAGGGCGGACATGATTGTCCGCCCCCCCGGGGACAAACCGCAGGAGGACCAGCATGAGCCTGACCGGCCACGTCGTCCTGATCACCGGGGCCGCCGGCACCCTGGGCCGGGCCACCGCCGAGGCCGTCCGCGCCGCCGGCGGCGCCGTGGTCGCCACCGATCTGAACCCGGGCGAGGGCGTCGATCTCGCCCACGACGTCACCGCCGAGGCCGACTGGGCGCGGGTGATCGCCGAGATCGACACCAGCCACGGCCGCCTCGACGGGCTGGTCAACAATGCCGGCATCGTCCATCTCGGCTCGATCGAGGACACCTCGCTGGCCGACTGGCGCCGGGTCATGGCGGTCAACGCCGACGGCGTCTTCCTCGGCTGCAAGGCCGCCTGGCCGCTGCTGCAACGCAGCGCCGCCCCGGCCATCGTCAACCTCTCGTCGGTCTCCGGCCTGGTCGGCGGCGCCAACCTGGCGGCCTACAACGCCTCCAAGGGCGCGGTGCGCCTGCTCACCAAGTCGGTCGCCCTGCACGGCGCCCGGCTCGCGCCGCCGATCCGCTGCAACTCGGTCCACCCGGCTTTCGTCGAGGGCGCCATGGTCGACGATCTCGCCGCCGCCGCCCGCGACCCGGCCCGGGCGCGCGAGAAGATGGCCGCCGCGATCCCGCTCGGCCGCCTGGCCCGGCCCGAGGAGATCGCCGCCAGCGTGGTCCACCTGCTGTCGCCGGCGGCCTCGTTCATCACCGGTTCCGAGATGGTGATCGACGGCGGGCTGGTGGCGGGTTGACCCTGCCCCCCCGGTCGGGCATTCCATCGCCGCCGGACAGGCGCCGCACCCGGCCC
>JACZTQ010000236.1 GCA_022573605.1 Pseudomonadota bacterium
AGGCCGCGGCGGCGGCGGGCGGGCCGGCGGCAGCGGCGGCGGCGGCGGCCCCGGCCTCGGGCGCTATCTGCCCTATGCGATCCCGCTGGTGCTGGTCGGCGCCTGGCTGATGCAGTCGTTCTATTCGGTCAAGCCCGAGGAGAAGTCGGTCGAACTGTTCCTGGGCAAGTTCTCCGCCATCGGCGAGCCCGGCCTCAATTTCGCCTTCTGGCCGCTGGTGAGCTACGAAGTCCTGTCGGTTACCCGCGAGAACACCATCGATATCGGCACCGCGCCGGCCTCCGCCCGGGTGCGCACCGCCGATCAGGGCCTGATGCTGACCGGCGACGAGAACATCGTCGACATCGACTTCCAGGTGGTCTGGAACATCGCCCGCCCGGACCTGTTCCTGTTCAACCTGGCCGAGCCGAGCGAGACCATCCAGGCGGTCTCCGAATCGGCCATGCGCGAGGTCATCGCCCGCTCGGAGCTCATGCCGATCCTCAGCCGCGACCGGGCGGCGATCAGCCAGGAGGTGCAGGAGCTGATCCAGACCACGCTCACCAGCTACGAATCGGGGGTCAACATCGTGCGCCTGAACTTCGACGGCGCCGACCCGCCGCCGCAGGTGATCGACGCTTTCCGCGACGTCCAGGCGGCCGAGCAGGACCGCGACACCGAGGAAAAACGCGCCGAGGCTTACGCCAACCAGATACTCGCCGGGGCCCGCGGTTCGGTCGCCCAGATCCTGCAGGAGGCGCAAGGCTACCGCGCCCAGGTGGTCAACGAGGCCAAGGGCGAGGCGGCGCGCTTCTTATCGGTCTACGCCGAATACATCCTGGCCCCGGAGGTGACCCGCAAGCGGCTCTATCTGGAAACCATGGAGCGGGTGCTGGGCGCGGTCGACAAAATCATCATCGATAGCGCGATCGGCGGCGCCGGCGGCTCGGGCGTGGTGCCCTACCTGCCGCTCAACGAACTTCGCCGCGGAGGGACCAAGTGATGCGCCTGATTCCCGTCATCGCCGCCATCGTCGCCGTCACGCTGATCGGCGTGATGTCCTCGATCTTCATCGTCGACGAGCGCAAGCAGGCGCTGGTGTTGCAGTTCGGCCAGGTCAAGCAGGTCGTGACCGAGCCCGGGTGGGGCATCAAATGGCCCTTCATCCAGGACGTGGTCTACTACGAGGGCCGCATCCTGCCGCTGGAGACCGGCGACCTCGAAGTGACGCCGCGCGACGAGCGGCGCCTCCTGGTCGATGCCTTCGCCCGCTGGCGCATCGTCGATATTGTGCTGTTCCGCCAGGCGGTGCAGACCGAGGTCGCGGCGATCTCGAGGCTCCGCTCGATCCTGACCGCAAGTCTGCGCGAGGTGCTCGGCTCGGTGACCTCCAAGGACATCGTCAGCCCGGAGCGGGCCATCCTGATGATCCGGATCCGCGATTCGGCGCGCCGCGAGGCCATCGATCTGGGGGTCGAGATCATCGACGTGCGCATCCGCCGCGCCGACCTGCCGGAGGCGAACCTCAACGCCACCTTCGCCCGCATGAACGCCGAGCGCGAGCGCGAGGCCGCCGACGAGCGCGCCCGCGGCAAGGAGCGGGCCCAGGAGGTCCGCGCCACCGCCGACCGCGGCGCGGTGGAACTGGTCTCCGAGGCCGAACGCAAGGCCGAGATCATCCGCGGCGAGGCCGACGCCAAGCGCAACGCGATCTACGCCAGCGCCTATGGCCGCGATCCGGAGTTCTTCGCCTTCTACCGCTCGATGCGGGCCTATGAGCGGGCGCTTCAGGGCCACAACACGACCCTGGTGATCTCGCCCGACAGCGAGTTCTTCGATTACCTGAAGTCGGACACCCTGCCGGCGCCGGAATAAGGCGCGGGGCGCCGCGAGGGTTCGATGGATCTGCTCGCGGCCCTCGCCCTGGTGCTGGTGTTCGAAGGTCTGGCGGCGCTGATCTTCGCCGCGTCGCTGCCGGAGTTGCTGGCGGCGCTCGACGGGGTCGGCCCCCGCCAGATGCGGATCATCGGAATTGCGATGGCCGCTTCGGGAGGGACATTGTATCTTCTGGTCCGGGGCTGAGCCCGGCACCTAGGGGATTGAACGGCGGTTGTCCGGCCTCGAAACCGGCGCCGCGGGCCGCCGCAACTGCACGAAGGGTGGCCCGGGCCGCCCGATCCGGAGGAGAACAGACCTTGACGCATCGAATGATTCCCCCATCGATCCCGGGGCGCCGGGCCGCGGCGCTGCTCCCGCGCGCTATCGCCGCCGCGCTTGTCGCCGTCGCCCTGCTCGGCGCTCCGGCCGGGCCGGCCACGGCGCAGCCGGTCGTCAGCTTCGCCGACCTGGCCGAGCGGCTGAGCCCGGCGGTGGTCAACATCGCCACCGCGCAAACCATCGAACAGCCCCGGCGCGACGGCCCGCAAGTGCCCGAGGGCTCGCCGTTCGAGGACCTGTTCCGCGACTTCTTCGAGAACGGCCAGCCGCGCGCCCCGCAAACCGTGCAGTCGCTCGGCTCGGGCTTCGTCATCAGCCCGGAGGGCTACATCGTCACCAACAACCACGTGATCGAGGAAGCCGACGAGATCACGGTGAACTTCACCGACGGCAGTTCGCTGATCGCGACCCTGGTCGGCACCGATCCGAAGGTCGATCTCGCGCTGCTGAAGGTCGAGCCCTCCGAGCCGCTGGCGTTCGTCAGTTTCGGCGACAGCGACGCCACCCGGGTCGGCGACTGGGTGCTGGCCATCGGCAACCCCTTCGGCCTCGGCGGTTCGGTCTCGGCCGGCATCGTCTCGGCCCACCACCGCGATATCAACTCCGGACCCTATGACGATTTCATCCAGACCGACGCGGCGATCAACAAGGGCAACTCGGGCGGGCCGCTGTTCAACATGGCAGGCGAGGTCATCGGGGTGAACTCGGCGATCATCTCGCCGACCGGGGGCTCGATCGGCATCGGCTTCTCGATTCCGTCGAACCTGGCCAAGGGTGTGATCGAGCAACTGCGCGAATTCGGCGTGACCCGGCGCGGCTGGCTCGGCGTGCGCATCCAGACCGTCAACGACGAGATGGCCGAGGCGCTGGGCATGGACCAGGCGATGGGCGCGCTGGTCGCCGATGTGACCGACGGCAGCCCCGCCGCCGCCGGCGGCATCGAGGCCGGCGACGTGATCATCAAGTTCGACGGCGCCGATGTCGAGGAGATGCGCGACCTGCCGCGCATGGTCGCCGACACCGCGGTCGACAGCACCGTGCGGGTGGTGGTGTTCCGCAAGGGCAAGACCCAGACCCTGAAGATCACCATCGCGCTGCTCGAAGAGGGCAACGGCCGGGTTGCCGCGAAGGGGCCGGACAAGAACGGCGGCGGCCCCGGTGACGAGCTCGAACTCAGCGAGCTCGGGCTGATGCTGGGCACGCTCTCGGCCGACGCCCGGACGAAGTTCGGCATTGCCGACGATATCACCGGCGTGGTCGTCACCGATGTCGCGAACGGCGGTTCGGCGGACGAGAAGGGGGTTCGGCCCGGCGATGTCATCGTCGAGGTCGGGCAGGAACCGGTCGGCTCGCCGGCCGAGGTCGAGGCCCGGGTCGCCGACGCGGCGGAGGCGGGCCGCAAGTCGGTGCTGTTCCTGATCCAGAGCGGCGGCGACCTTCGCTTCGTGCCGCTGGCGCTCGGCGGCTAGAGCAATTTCGAGCCAAATGACTTCATTTGGCGACTCGGAAATTGCTCAATCCGAAGAAGGAGAGCGTCCAGCCTGATTCCATCAGGGTGGATGACGCTCGGACGGCGGTTGCGCCGCCGCCTGTCTCCCTGCTAGGGCTGTTTTCAGCCGAGTCGAATCTCAGGGGCCGCCCCACAGGGGCGGTCCTTCCGGTTGGAGGCAAGCGATGGAACTCTCACGGCGGATCCTTGCGGTGGTCGGCGGCGCCGACGACGGCTGGTCGGTCCATTACCGCGCCCGGGCGATCAAGGCGGCGGGCGCGCCGGTGGTGATGCTGACCATCGGCGACCACGACATCAAGACCGACACCGGCATCCTCGACGCCATGAAGGCGAGCATGGATGGCGGCAATCTGGGCTATACCAGCGTGATGGGCTCGGACGCGCTGCGCGACGCCATCGCCCGGCGGGTGACGGCGCGGACCGCTGCCGGTGCTGCCCGCGAGAACATCATCGTCACCCCGGGCGGGCAGGCGGCGCTGTTCGCCAGCCTGACGGCGGTGCTCGATCCGGGGCAGTCCTGCATCGTGCTCGATCCGTTCTACGCCACCTTCGCCCAGACCGTGCGCGCCGCCTCGGGGCGGGCGATCCTGGTCGAGACCCCGGCCGATCAGGGTTTCCAGCCCGATGTCGGCGCGATCGAGCGGGCGCTGGAGGCGGATACCCGCGCGATCCTGATCAACTCGCCGAACAACCCCACCGGGGCGGTCTACGAGCCCGACCGGCTGGCGGCGCTGGCCGGTCTGTGCCGGCGGCGCGGGCTGTGGCTGATCTCCGACGAGCTCTACGAGGCCCAGGTCCACGACGGCGTCCATCTCAGTCCGCGCGACCTGGACGGCATGGCGGAGCAATGCCTGGTGGTCGGCTCGCTGTCGAAATCCCACGCCATGACCGGCTCGCGGCTGGGCTGGGTGGTGGGGCCGGGCGAGGCCATCGCGCGGCTCGGCGACCTGGCGACGACCACGAACTACGGCATCCCCGGTTTCATCCAGGACGCCGGGCTCCATGCGCTGACCCGGGCGGATGCGGTCGAGGCCGCGATCGCCGCGCGCTACCGCCGCCGCGGGCAGGCGGCGCTGGCCGCCGTCGGCAACGGGCATGGGGTGCGGGCGGTTCCGCCGCAAGGCGGCATGTACCTGATGCTGGACATTCGCGAGACCGGGCTTTCCGGTGGCGAGTTTGCCACCCGCCTGCTCGATGCCGAGCGCATCGCGGTGATGCCGGGCGAGAGCTTCGGCCAGGCCGCTTCGGGCCATCTGCGCATCGCCCTGACGGTGCCCGAGGCGGACTTGCGCGACGCGCTCGGCCGGATCGCGGACTTCGCCGGCAAACTGATCTGAACCCCACCGTCGCCGACCCCCACCCTGTCCCTCCCCCTTTCAGGGTGAGGGGACGCTAGTTGAACCCTCGGGCCCTGCGTCCCCCTCCCCTGAAAGGGGAGGGGACAGGGGAGGGGTCCGCGACGCTGCCGCCAAAGCGCGGACCTGCTATCCCCTGCGCTTCGCGCGGCGCGTCGCC
>JACZTQ010000237.1 GCA_022573605.1 Pseudomonadota bacterium
CTGGAGCGCGGGGTGTTCGACGCCATGCGGGCGATCCCCTATGGGCAGACCCGGACCTATGGCGACATTGCCCGCGACCTTGGCACCTGGGGCCAGCCGGTCGGACGGGCCTGCGGCGCCAACCCGATCCCGGTGATCATCCCCTGCCACCGGGTGCTGTCGGCGACCGGGCTGGGCGGCTATTCGGGGGCGGGAGGCATCGAGACCAAGATCGCGCTGCTGAAGCTCGAGGGCGGCTATCCGTTGCTGCTGTAGCCGCGACGGCGGACAACGCCGGCGGCTTTTGTCCGCCCTACCGGGGGCGGCGCCAGCGCGGCCAGGCCCCGGCTCGGAGGCCGGGGAAGCGGGGCGCCGGGGGCGGTGACGGGGCGCAGACAGGTGCGGAAAACCCGCTGAACCCGGCCGGGCGCGTGCTATGCTCCGCCGATGATGATGCCTTTGCTGTTCCTGCTGGCGCTGCTCACGATTGTCGTGGTGCTCAACTGGCGATTCCTGGCCGCTCGGTTCGGCCTGGGCGGCAGGCCATGCGATTGGTCGCGTATTCGATCACGCGATCGCAATGGCCGGAAGGCCTGGTTCTGCCCTGCCTGCGGCCGTGAGGAACTGGTTGATGGGACAGGCCCGCCGACAGATTGCGGCGCCCGCGCGGCCCCGCCCCGGACTTGAGCCGGGGCCTCGCGCCGTTGCGCGCACCTTCATCCATCGCGGGTCGAGGCCCCGGCTCAAGGCCGGGGCATGGAATGTCGGACCCTCACCCCGCCAGTTCCCCCGCCAGCCCGCGGTCGATCAGCGCCACCGTTTCCTCGACCCCGAAGATCGCGATGAATCCACCGAAACGCGGCCCCTGGCTGGCCCCCAGCAAGACCTCGTAGATCGCCTTGAACCAGTCGCGCAGCGGCTCGAAGCGGTGCGCGTTGCCGACCGCGAAGACGATGGTCTGCAAGCTCTCGGCGTCGCCCGGGCCGTCATGCGCCGCCAGCCGGTCGCGCAGGTCGGTCAGCGCCGCGCGCTCGCGCGCATCCGGCGCGCGGTAGTGCTTGGTCGGGGCCACGTGATCCTCGAAATACTTCACCGCGTGGCCGGCGGCGGCGTCCAGCACCGGGTGGGTCTCGGGCGTCGCCTCGGGGGCGTAGCGCCGGATGAAGCCCCACAGCACCTCCTTGTCGTGCGCCGAGGCGGCGGAGGCCAGATTCATCAGCATGGCGAACGGCACCGCCATCTCGGATGCCGGCGGGTTGCCGGCGTGGATGTGCCAGGCCGGATTGCCGAGTTGCTGGTCGGTCTCCTGGCCCGGGTATGCCCGCAGGTGCTGGTGATATTCGTCCACCGTCTTCGGGATCACGCCCCAGTGCAGCCGCTTGGCGGCGCGGGGTTTGTGGAACATGAACAGGCTGAGCGATTCCGGGCTGGCATAGCTCAGCCACTCATCCATCGAGATGCCATTGCCCTTCGATTTGGAAATCTTCTGGCCCTCGCTGTCGAGGAAATGCTCGTACTGGAACGGCTCCGGCGGCCGCTCTCCCAGCGCCCGGCAGATCTTCGCCCCGAGCTCGGCCGAGGGGATCAGGTCCTTGCCGAACATCTCGTAATCGACCCCCAGCGCCGCCCAGCGCATCGCCCAGTCGGGCTTCCACTGCAACTTGACCTGGCCGCCGGTGACCGGCACCTCGATGCGCTCGCCGTCGGGCTCGGCGTAGACGATGGTGCCCCTGGCGACATTGCGCTCCAGGGTGGGCACCTGCAACACGTGCCCGGTCTTCGGGCTGATCGGGAGGAACGGCGAATAGGTCTCGCGGCGCTCCTGGTTCACCCCGCCGAGGGTGGGCAGCATGATCGCCATGACCTCGTCGAACCGCTCCAGCACCCGCAGCAGCATCGCGTCGAACCGGCCGGCGCGGTAGTACTCGGTCGCCGAGGCAAACTCGTAGTCGAAGCCGAAGCGGTCGAGAAAGGCGCGCAGCCGGGCGTTGTTGTGGGCGGCGAAGCTCTCGTGGGTGCCGAACGGGTCGCGCACCCGGCTCAGCGGCAGGTTCAGGTCCTCGGCCAGCAGCTCGCGGTTGGGCACGTTGGGCGGCACCTTGCGCAGCCCGTCCATGTCGTCGGAGAAACACAGCAGCTTGGTCGGGATGTCCGAGATGGTCTCGAAGGCGTGGCGCACCATGGTGGTGCGCGCGACCTCGCCGAAGGTGCCCAGATGCGGCAGCCCGCTGGGGCCGTAGCCGGTCTCGAACAGCGCATAGCCCTTCTCCGGCGGCGCGCTGGCGAACCGGCGGGCGAGCTTGCGCGCCTCCTCGAAGGGCCAGGCTTTCGACTTCAGGGCGGCGTCACGCAGTTCGGGGCGCAGTTCGGGGCGCAGGTCGGACATGGGGCTGGAGCCTAACAATCGATCACGATCGGGGGAATTGGTGGGGCGACTCCTATTGCCGCGCGCCCAAAGGGTCAATAACTTCGCAGGCCAACCATGACCCGAGGACCCCCATGCCCTTCAAACCCCTCAACCCCCAGGACGCCCTTGTCGCCGTGATGGTGGCGGTCTCCGCCGTCGATCAGAACATGACCGACAGCGAACTGGCCTCGATCAGCGCCATCATCGACATCCTGCCGGTCTTCCACAACTACGACCGCGGCCGGACCGGCACGGTGGCGAACATGGTCGCCGACCTGTTCGAGGAGGAGGACGGGCTGGACGCGCTGCTCGGCCTGGTCGAGCACGCCCTGCCCGACCATCTGCGCGAGACCGCCTATGCGCTGGCCTGCGACGTGGCCGCCGCCGACAAGCGGGTGAACATGTACGAGCTGAGGTTTCTCGAGATGCTGCGCGACGACCTGCGGGTCGGGCGGCTGGCGGCGGCGGCGATCGAGCGCGGCGCCCGGGCGCGCCATCAGCTGCTGACGGCCCGGTGACTCTGGCCGGTGACTCTGGGGTGACTCTGCGCCTGCACTGGTCGCCGGACAGCGCCAATATCGTCGTCCGGATCGCGCTGGAGGAGCTGGGTCTGGCTTTTCAGCCGGTCCGCGTCGACCGCGCGGCAGGCGAACACAAGCAGCCGGCCTATCTGGCGCTCAACCCCCAGGGGCTGCTGCCGGTGCTGGAGGACGGCGATCTGGTGCTGTTCGAGACCGGGGCGATCCTCTTGCACCTCGCCGACCGCACCGGGCGGCTGGGGCCGGAGGGCCCCGATGCGCGTGAGCCGCAGGCGCGGGCGGCGTTCCTGAAATGGCTGTTCTATCTCTCCAACACGGTCCATGCGGAACTGCGCACCGCCTTCTACGCGCCCCGCTATGTCGCCGGCGAGGCGGCGGTCCCGGCGCTCCGGGCCGGACTGGCGGCGCGGTTCCGGCAGCATATGGACCTGGTCGCGGGTGAACTCGGAGCCGCCGGCTGGCTGGCTGCCGACACCCCGACGCTGGTCGACTTCTATCTCGCCGTCTGCCTGCGCTGGGCGCAGCTTTATCCGCGCGGCGCGCCGCTGATCGCGGGCCATGAAATCCCGGCCAGGCTGCGCGCGCCGCTGCGCTTAATCGAGAACCGTCCGGCGGTGATCAAAGCCTTCGCCGATGAGCATATCGGCGGGCGGCCCCTGACAATGCCCGAGCCGCCCGATCTGCCGCCGGACGAAGTCACCGGCTGATATTGTCTATGGGTGTTAGTTGCCGGCGATTATGGCGCGAATGTGATGATGGATATGATCGTCGGCCAATTTCGCCTGTTCCTCTTCGTCATGCGCAAAGGCAACGAGATCGGCGAGATCCTGGCCGGTCAGCGAGATCACCTCGCCCAGCATGTCCTCCTGGAGCGCCGTCATCGCCTGGGCGCCGCGCCACATCCGGGCCGCGAACTCGAAGGCGTTCATCGGGGCCGGCATGTCGGCGGCGTTGAGTGACGGGCCGAGATCGCCGCCGACACCGTTCACCGAATGGCAGGCGATGCACGCCTTCTCGACGAAAAGCTCGCGGCCGCGCGCGGCGTCCATCGGCGGCGTGACGACGCCGATATCCCTCATCAGGGCCATGACCCGGAAACTTTGCTCGATCGACATTTCCTCCATGGCCTCGAAATCGTGCCCGTGTTCGTGCTGTTTATGCATCTCGCGCGCCTCGTCGATGCTGTCGGGCGTCATGCCCTTGCCCTGCATCTTCCCGGCGGCATCGGCATGGCCCTCCTCGGCGTCGGCATGGCCCTCCGCGGCGTCGGCATGGCCCTCCGCGGCATCGGCATGGCCCTCCTCGGCATCGGCATGGCCCTTCTCGGCGTCGGTATGGCCTTCCTCGGCATCGGCATGGCCCACCACGATTTTGGCATGGCCCTCCTCGGCTTCGGTCGAGCCATGGCCCCCTGAATGGGCCCCGCCGGCCAGCGCGAAGCCCGTCGCGCCCAGTGCCAGCAACGCGCCGGCGGCCAGGGCAGTAGCTGTCTTTTTCATTATTCGTCTCCTCTAATAGATTGCGTTCTGGTCTCCCCCCTATCAGGGTCGAAGGCCCGCACATTGATCGAGATCAACTTTTGCCGATGCGGCACAATTGGTCGCAGCCCGCCCCGAAAGCGGCCGCCGGAGAGCTTTGCCTCCCCGGCATTGCCATTACAGGTGTATACTGGCGCCATGTCCGCGAACCTCACAGCGCGTCCTTCGAGCGGCCCGCGGCACGGATAAATCGCCGCGCCGGGCCTGTGGGTGCTGGCGGGAAACCGCGAAACCCGACCCGAAAGGAGCCCCCGCATGCGCCCGTTCCTGAGACGTCTCGCCCTCGCCCTGCCAGCGCTCGCCATGCTCGCCGCCGCGCCCCAGGCCGCCGCCTTCTGCGGGTTTTTCGTCGCCAAGGGGGATGCCAGGCTGTTCAACGAAGCCTCCAAGGTGGTCATGGTGCGCGACGGCAACCGCACCGTGATCACCATGGTCAGCGATTTTGAGGGCGAGGTCAGCGACTTCGCCATGGTGGTGCCCGCGCCGATGGTGCTCGCGCGCGAGCAGATCCATGTCACCGAGAACGCGGTGGTCGAGCATCTCGACGCCTACTCCGCCCCCCGGCTGGTCGAGTATTTCGACCCCGACCCGTGCCAGCCCATCGTGGTGCTGGAGCGGATGATGGCGCTTGGCGCGCAGGCCCCGGTGGCGATGGCGGACGGCGCGCGCAACAAGGCGCTCGGCGTCACCATCGAGGCCCGGTACCTGGTCGGCGAATACGACATCCTGATCCTGTCGGCG
>JACZTQ010000238.1 GCA_022573605.1 Pseudomonadota bacterium
CCCCGCCCACCCCCCTCGATCAGATCCTTGAAGGGGGTTGGGCGGGGGCGCGGGGTGGTGAGCGGTCTATACTGGGTAGCTCCCTTACATCAGCCCCCGGCGCAGCAGGTTGAGCCCGGCGATGCACAGCACCGCCAGCGCGACCTTGCGGAACAGCGCCTGATCCATCCGGTCCTGATAGCGCAGCCCGATTGCCATCCCCACCACCACCGGCAGGCACATCGCCAGCGAGAATGGCAGCGTCAGGTCGTTGAGGATGCCGCTTTCGAGGTGCGCCGGGACCAGGATCGCCGAGCCGACCAGGAAGGCCAGCCCGAGCGAGCGGATTTGCAGGGTCTTCGGGGTCTCCAACGAGATCAGGAAGAACATCACCGGCGGTCCCCAGACCCCCGACAGCCCGCCGCAGACCCCGGCGAACAGCCCGGTGCCGATCTCCAGCACCGCGCGCGGGCGCGCCGCCTCCGGCGCCCTTGGCCGCCAGCCGATCAGTTGCAACCCGGCGGCGGCGCAGACCAGGGCGCCGAGGAAGACGAACAGGCCGGCCGAGGGGATGCCCGGCACCAGCTGGGCGGCCAGCCCGATGGTCAGCCCCAGCAGCAGGTTCAGCTTCCAGAACCGGCGCAGGGTGCGCGCCGCCGGGGCGATGCCCTGGCGCAGGGTCTGCCAGAGGTTCGAGAACAGGGTCGGCAGCAACAGGATCGCCACCGTCTCCTGCGCCGTCATGAAGCTGCCGATGCCGCCGATGCCGATCATCGGCAGGGCGAACCCGACCGCGCCCTTGACGAAGCCGCCGAGCGCCATGATGGCGATGGCGGCGATCAGCAGCGCCGGGTCGATCTGGGCCAGGGGGGCGAAGAAGTCCAAGCAGGGTCTCGTTTTTGCGGGGGGCGGTGCTCGAGGCAGACTCTTACGCAGCAGGCCGGTGAATGTCCCGAGAAATCCCATTCGGCAATAAAAAGCGTAATGAAATTCCGCACGGTCGCGGTATTGCGACATCATGTTGCGCGCAATGTTGACGGCATTCCGGCCGGGCGATAGGAAATCTCGCAGATGCGAGACTGATCCCGCGCCGCGGCAAACCCGGCGGCGCGGCACTCGAACGAGGACCCGCCCGATGACCGCCGAGCCCGCGACCCCCTCCGACGCGCCCGTCCATGACGATCCCGATCTGACCAGCCTGGCCGGGGCCGCCGCCACCGCGGCCGAGGCGCTGATGGGCGCGGCGCGGGGCCTGCTGGCGCTGCGGGTCAGTGCCCGGGGCCGGGTCTCCGGGCGGATGCTGGAGACCGAGCAATACGCCGCCCACGGGCTGGCCTGGCTGGCCACCTACGCGACAAGCCTGCGCCAGATGGCGGGCTGGGCAGCAAGGCTGGAGGCGGCGGCCAAGCTGGGCGAGATCGAGCGGCTGATCCTGGCCATCGGCTGCGGCGAATACCTCGCCCAGATCGCCGGCGGCATCGCGATGAGCCAGGGCGAGATCGTCCGGCCCGCCGATATCGGGGTCGGCGAGGCGGTGTTGGCGGCCTTCCGCGCCGATCCGGCGGTGGCGCGTTTGAGCGCGGGTAATTGTGACCCGGCGCGGATGCGGCTGGCCGCGATCATGGCCGAGCGCGAGGGTGTTGCCACCTTCGGCGACTGCGCCCTCGACGAGGAATTCGGCCTGGTGCGCGAGCAGTTCCGCCGCTTTGCCGACGACCGGGTGGCGCCCCACGCCCACGGCTGGCACCTGCGCGACGAGCTGATCCCGATGGCGGTCATCGAGGAGATGGCGGAACTGGGCGTGTTCGGCCTGACCATCCCGGAAGAGTTCGGCGGCTCTGGCATGGGAAAGACCGCAATGTGCGTGGTTTCCGAGGAGCTTAGCCGGGGTTATATCGGGGTCGGGAGCCTCGGCACCCGGTCCGAGATCGCGGCCGAGCTGATCCTCGGCGGGGGCACCCAGGCGCAGAAGGAATACTGGCTGCCGAAGATCGCCAGCGGCGAGATTCTGCCGACGGCGGTGTTCACCGAGCCGAACACCGGATCGGACCTCGGGGCGTTGAAAACAAAGGGATATCGGGACGGCGACGACTGGGTGCTGACCGGCAACAAGACCTGGATCACCCATGGTGGGCGCACCGACATGATGACCGTGCTGGCGCGGACCAAGCCGGAGACGGACGACTATTCGGGCCTGTCGATGTTCCTGGCCCCGAAGACCCGGGGCACGGACCACGAGCCGTTCCCCGACGCCACCATAAATGGCAGCGAAATCAAGGTGTTGGGCTATCGCGGCATGAAGGAATACACCCTGACGCTGGATCGCCACCGGGTGCCGGGAGAGGCGCTGCTGGGCGGGGTCGAGGGGCAGGGCTTCAAGCAACTGATGCGGACCTTCGAGTCGGCCCGCATCCAGACCGCCGCAAGGGCCATCGGGGTGGCCCAGTCGGCCCTCGACCTGGCCCTGCGCTATGCCCAGGAGCGGGTCGCCTTCGGCAAGCCCTTGCTAGCGTTTCCAAGGGTTTCGGCCAAGCTGGCGATGATGGCGGCGGAGCTGATGATGGCCCGCCAGCTGACCTATCATGCGGCCGCCGAGAAGGACGCCGGGCGGCGCTGCGACCTCGAGGCCGGGATGGCCAAGCTGCTGGCCGCAAGGGTGGCCTGGGCGGCGGCCGACAACGGGGTGCAGATCCACGGCGGCAACGGCTTTGCGCTGGAATATCCGATCAGCCGGGTGCTGTGCGACGCGCGGATTCTGAACATCTTCGAGGGCACCGCCGAGATCCAGGCGCAGGTGATCGCGAGACGGGTTCTGGAGGGAAATTAAGGGCGATTCAACGGGCCTGATTTGGGCCCGCTTTGGGCATGATTTCGGCCCGACTTGGGCATGATTTGGGCCCGACATGGGCATGATTTGGGCCCGACATGGGCCCGCCTTCGATCGGGGCGCTGGTGTTTAGTCAAATTTAACGCGAATCGTCCAAATCGACAGGGTTGAGCGGGGGGTGGTGCGCCGAATGCGCACCCTGCGTTCGCCACCGCCGGTAGGGTGCGCATTTTGCGCACCGTTGAACCGGGTCGGGTGGGGGACGGTGCGCAGAATGCGCACCCTACCGGGCCGCGCCCAACCCCTCGCGCACCCCCGCGAACACCGCCTCGAACATCGCCGGCGTCAGCCGCCTTGTGTTGGTGTTGTAGCGCGAGCAGTGGTAGCTGGCGGTGATCGTGTATCCCCCGATCCGGCTCGACGCATTGTGGCCGAAGGGGTGCGCCGCTACCCGCTCCCCCAGCGCCCGCACCGTCGAGTCGTGGGCGATCTTGCCCAGCGTGACGATGTGGATCAGGCGGGGCAGCGCCGCGATGCGGGCCGCCAGGAACACCCGGCAGCGGGTCACCTCGGCGCCCACCGGCTTGTTCCGGGGCGGTACGCAGCGCACCGCGTTGGTGATCATGGCGCCGGTCAGTTCCAGCCCGTCGTCGGGGCGGGCGTCGAAGATGCCCTTCGAGAAGCCGAATTTCGCCAGGGTGGGGTAGAGCAGGTCGCCGGCCCAGTCGCCGGTGAAGGGCCGCCCGGTGCGGTTGGCTCCGCTCACGCCGGGCGCCAGGCCGACGATCAGCAGGCGCGCGGCCGGGTCGCCGAAGCTCGGCACCGCGCCGTTGTACCAACCGGGATGGGCCGCGCGGATCAAAGCGCGGTACTCCACCAGCCGGTCGCAGAGAGCACAGTCCCGAGGGGCTTCCGCCCCAGGGGATTCAGGCATTACTCTTCATTCGCGGCGATCGGCTCGCCCGCCGGCTCATGCACCGGAATCGGGCGCGGCGGCCGGCCGATGACGTCCTTCAGTTCCTCGAGCTCGATGAAATTGTCGGCCTGGCGGCGCAGGGTGTCGGCGATCATCGGCGGGCTCGAGCGGATCGTCGAGACCACCGAAACCCGAACCCCCTTGCGTTGCAGCGCCGCCACCAGCGGCCTGAAATCGCCGTCGCCCGAGAACAGCACCATGTGCTCGACATGGTCGGCCATCTCCATCGCGTCGACCGCGAGCTCGATGTCCATGTTGCCCTTGATCTTGCGCCGCCCGCTCGAATCGATGAACTCCTTGGCCGGTTTGGTCACCAGGGTGAAGCCGTTGTAGTCGAGCCAGTCGACCAGGGGCCGGATCGGCGAGTACTCCTCGTTCTCGAGCAGGGCGGTGTAGTAGAAGGCCCGGACCATCTTGCCCCGGCGCATGAACTCGCTGCGCAGCAGCTTGTAATCGATGTCGAAGCCCAGGGCCTTGGTGGCAGCATAGAGGTTGGAGCCGTCGATGAAGAGCGCCAGGCGCTCGTCGCGATAAAACATGATATCCTCAATTCTCTCCGGTTGCTGACTTGCGTCCCACCCGTTCCGGCCATCATACACCAGCCATGCGGGGGAAGCGAGCCGACTTCTAGGTGGCCTTTCGCGCCGAGTCCAGCCACCAGGGGACACAATAATGACAACGGCGTTGATTTCATTGGGAGCTAACGTCGCACCCCCCGGGCGATCGCTGGTGGAAACGCTCGAAATCGCCCTCGAATCGGTGGCGGGCGGGGAGGGAATCACCTTGCGGCGCCGCAGCCGCTGGTTCAGCACGCCGGCCTTCCCGCCCGGCTCGGGGCCGGATTTCGTCAACGCCGCCGCGGCGCTGGAGACCTCGCTCGAGCCCGAGCGCCTGCTCGGCGCCCTGCACGGCGCCGAGCAGGCGCTCGGCCGGGTGCGCACGGAGCGCCCGATGCGCTGGGCGCCCAGGGTCTGCGACCTCGACCTGATCGCCGTCGGCGACCTGGTGCTGCCCGACCGCGCGACCCTGGCGCGCTGGATGGCGCTGGATCTCGGCCAGGCCCAGACGGTGGCGCCGCCGCGCCTGGTGCTGCCGCACCCGCGGATGCACGAGCGCGGCTTCGTGCTGGCGCCGCTGGCCGATATCGCCCCCGGCTGGCGCCACCCGGCGACCGGGCGCACGGTGGCACAGATGCTGGCGGCGCTGCCGGCGGAGGAACTGGAGGGTATCCGGGCGCTGGAGTGAGCGCGGCGGCTTGCGCCGATGACTCATGACGACCCTTGCCGCGGAGCACCCGGCGGGAGCGTCGCAAGCCTCCCCCCCGACCCCTTCTCCGGGGCTTACGCGGCCGCATCTGCGGCCACGGTCCCCTGCGAAGCCCAGAGGGAGT
>JACZTQ010000239.1 GCA_022573605.1 Pseudomonadota bacterium
GGCGCCGGTCGCAAAAGCCACCCCCACCCCGCCGATGACTCATGCGGGCCGCAAGCACCAGGCGGCGCCGTCGCAGCCTCCCCCCCCGACCCCTTCTCCGGGGCTTACGCGGCCGCATCCGCGGCCACGGTCCCCTGCGAAGCCCAGAGGGAGTGGGGGGCGAAATCGGCGGGGGCGCGCCCAAAAGATGCGCCAGCAGCTTTTGGATCAGGCGCACAAGCCCCCCCGACGGCGGACAATCATGTCCGCCGTCGGGGGGGCTCAGTCCACCAGCGCGCCCTCGGTCTTGGCCCGGACCTCGGCCAAGCTCACCCCGTCGGCCAGCTCGACCACCTCGAAGCCGCCCTCGGCCAGGTCGAAGACGCCGAGATCGGTGATCACCCGGTCGACGCAGCCGGCCCCGGTCAGCGGCAGCGTGCAGCGCTTCAGCAGCTTCGCATCGCCCTGTCTGCTGGTGTGGTTCATCACCACCACCACCCGCCGCACCCCGGCGACCAGGTCCATCGCCCCGCCCATGCCCTTGACCAGCTTGCCCGGCACCATCCAGTTCGCCAGATCGCCGTTCTCGGCCACCTCCATGGCGCCCAGGATCGACAGGTTGATATGCCCGCCCCGGATCATCCCGAAACTGTCGGCCGAGGAGAAATAGCTGGTCCGGTTCAGCGCCGTGATGGTCTGCTTGCCGGCGTTGATCAGGTCGGCGTCGATCTCGTCCTCGGTCGGGAACGGCCCCATGCCCAGCATCCCGTTCTCCGACTGCAAGGTCACGTCGACGCCCTCGGGGATGTAGTTGGCCACCAGCGTCGGGATGCCGATGCCGAGGTTGACGTAGAAGCCGTCTTCCAGCTCCCGCGCGGCGCGCGCCGCCATCTGGTTGCGATCCCATGCCATGATCTGTGTCTCCTGTGTTAGGCCGCCCCGGTTTTTGCCCGTGACGAAATCCGCCTTCGCGGATTTCCGGCGGGGGCGGCGCCGCGTCAGGCGGCAAAAAACTTCGCCGCGTCAGGCGGCAGAAACCGTCCGCTGTTCGATCCGCTTCTCGTGCTGCCCCTGGATGATGTGCTGCACGAAGATGCCGGGGGTGTGGATCAGGTCCGGGTCGAGCGCCCCGCGCGGCACCAGTTCCTCGACCTCGGCCACGGTCACCTTGCCGCAGGTCGCCATCATCGGATTGAAGTTGCGCGCCGTCTTGCGGTAGATCAGGTTGCCCACATCGTCGCCCTTCCAGGCCTTGACGATGGCGAGATCGGCGACGATGCCGCGCTCCAGGATATAGGTCTCGCCGTCGAACTCCTTGTGCTCCTTGCCCTCGGCGATCCGGGTGCCGACCCCGGTCTTGGTGTAGAAACCCGGGATGCCGGCGCCGCCGGCCCGCAGCCGCTCGGCCAGGGTGCCCTGCGGGTTGAACTCGATCTCCAGTTCGCCGGCCAGGTACTGGCGCATGAACTCGTCGTTCTCGCCCACGTAGGAGGAGACCATCTTCGCCACCTGCCGGGTCTGCAACAGCAGCCCGAGCCCGAAATCGTCGACCCCCGCATTGTTCGAGACCACGGTCAGGTTCTTGACCCCGGACTCCCTGATCGCCGCGATCAGGAGCTCCGGGATGCCGCACAGGCCGAACCCCCCGGCGGCGATCAGCATGCCGTCGAACAGCACCCCGTCGAGCGCCTCCGCCGCGGTCTTGCAGACTTTCTTCATGGGTTCCTCCGATGCCGGGGCGCATGCCCGGCAAGCGCTGAATTCGCGGGCACCATATGGCAGGGCCGCATGGCCGGACAAGGATGATTTGCGCCCCGGCGGCGGAGTGGCCGTTCGCTGGTCACACGACCTCCATCGGCTCGGGCCGAAGCGGGCGTCCGCTGGCCATCGCCGCCCAGATGTGATGCAATCCGCCCGCGCGGCGGATTACCCGCCCGGTTCGCTCGAAGGAGCCCGCCATGGAACGCCGTTTAGCCGCGATCCTTGTGGCCGACATCGTCGGATACAGCCGACTGATGGGCCGGGACGAGGAACGCACCCTGCGAGCCGTCATGCACCTGCGCTCCGAGTTCATCGAGCCTCTCGTCGCAACCCACCGGGGGCGCCTGGTCAAGCAGACCGGCGACGGCTTCCTGATCGAGTTCGCCAGCGCCATGAACGCGATCCAGTGCGCCCTGCAATGGCAGGCACGAATGGCCCCCGATGACGACAACGACGACAGCGAGGATGCGATGCGGTTCAGGATCGGCCTGCATCTCGGCGATATCCTGATCGAGCAGGGCGATATCTACGGTGAAGGCGTCAACATCGCCGCCCGGCTGGAGGCCCTGGCGCCACCGGGCGGTATCGCCTTGTCCGGCGTGGTCAAGGACCAGGTCCATGCACGCATCTCCGCCGATTTCCGGGATCAAGGCGAACAGCGGCTCAAGAACATCGCCGAACCGATCCGCGTCTGGTTGCTGGAAGCTGACGGAGAGGGCGCCGCGCCCACCCCGAACGGCTCCGGCGAGACGCCACAGTTGCCCGACACGCCGTCCATGGCCGTCCTGCCGTTCGCCAATCTGACCGGGGACCCGGCGCAAGCCTATCTCGCGCTGGGGCTCGCGGACCAGTTGATCACGACGCTGGGCTGTGTCCCCTGGTTCTTCGTATCGGCGCAGGCGGCCTCGTTCGGCAACGGGACGGATCAGGGCGATCCGGTCGCGATCGGCCGCCGTCTTGGCGTGCGCTATCTGGTCGATGGCACCGTGCAGCGCGCCGGCGATCAGTTGCGCGTCAGCGTGCGGCTGATCGAAACCGCCGAGGGCCGCCAGCTCTGGACCGGCAGCATCGCCGGGCCGATGTCCGATCTCTTCGATCTGCAGGACCGCCTCGCCGAGACCGTGATCGGCGCCATCGAGCCGCGCATGCGCCAGATCGAGATCCGCCGCTCGCAGGCCAAGCACGGCAACCTGACGGCCTTCGACGACTACCTGCGCGCCCTGCCCCGGATCCGCGAGATGAGCCCGTCCGAACTGGCCGAGGCCGAGCGCCTGCTGCAGGACGCCATCGGCAAGAACCCGGCCTACGCGGCCGCGCACGGGCTGATCGCCTGGCTGATGACGTTGCGCGTGCCGCAGGGGCAGAGCGCCGATCTCGAGCGGGGGGTCTCTCACGCCGAGCAAGCCATTCGCCACGGCGCCGATGATCCCGACGCGCTTTCGACCGGGGGCTACGCCCTTGGTTTTCTGACCTTCGACTACCCTCTCGGCGTCCGCTACCTGAAGGATTCGCTCAACATGAACCCGAACTCGGCCCGGGCGCATGACTTCGCCGGCTGGTTGTATTGCTATTCCGGCGATCCGGACGAGGCGCTGGCGCATTTCGACCATTCGCTGCGATTAAGCCCGATCGACGATTTCGCGTTCCGGGCGCTGACCGGGCAAGCCTTCGCCCTGTTTTTCCTTGGCCGGCCCGAAGAGGCCGCCACAACCGCCCGGCGCGCCCTGACCGCGAATCCGAACTTCACCCCCTGCCACCGGGTTCTGGCCGCAGCACTCAGCGAATCCGGCCGCCTCGACGAGGCCGGAGCGGTCGTCCAAAAGCTGCTCGGCTTCTACCCGTCGCTGACCGTCGAGAGATATTCGGCTGAAACCCGTTTCACCGGCGACGGCCATAAACAGCGCCTTCTCGATGCGCTCCGAAGGGCAGGATTGCCGGAGGAGTGAAGCTGCCGCCCTCAGGCCACGCCGTAGAGCTGCCACTCCTCCGGGACGCCCTTGAGGCGGTGGCTGCCGGTGGTCTCGAAGCGCAGCCCCGAGCCGGCCACCAGGTCGCGCACGGTGCGCGAGACCAGCACCCCGCCGGCCGGCGCCAGGTCGGTGATGCGCGAGGCGATATGCACCGCCAGCCCGGAAATCTCCTCCCCGCGCAACTCGCATTCCCCGGTATGCAGGCCGACCCGCACCGAGACCCCCACCCGCTCGGCATCGGCGCAGATGTTCTGGGCGCAGCGCACGGCCCGGGCGGGACCGTCGAAGATCGCCAGGAAGCCGTCGCCGGTGGTGTTCATCTCGCGCCCGCTGAAGGCGGCGAAATTGCCCCTGACGGCCTCGTCATGGGCGCCGCGCAACGCGCTCCAAGCCGCGTCGCCGGTCTTGGCCAGGATTTCGGTCGAGCCGACGATGTCGGTGAACATGATGGTGCTCAGCACCCGGTCGGTGCCCACATCGTGGTGGCTGCCGGTCAGGAACTCCTCGATCGCGCGCAGGATCTCGTCGCCGCCCTCCAGCCAGGGCAGGTGATCGTCGGAATCGATCTCGACCAGCCTGGCGCCGGGGATGCGTTCGACCATGTAGCGGCTGAAGGCAATCGGCAGCGTCCGGTCGCCGGTGGCATGGATCAGCAGCGTCGGCACCCGGATCGTCGGCAGGATGTCGCGGATGTCGATCTGCGCATTGGCGCGGGTCAGGGCCTCGGCGGCGGCCGGGCTGGTGCTCATGCGCAGGAACTTGGCCCACCAGGCCCGGAAGCGCTCGTCATGGCACATCGACGGCGCCCGGGCATCGAGGGCGAAGGGCGTGCCCCAGTGTTCGCCGATGCCCTTGATGAACTCCTCAAGCTCGGCCTCGCTCGGCCCGATGGGAAAGCCGTCGGTCCGGCTCCGGCGCGGATAGCTGCCGATCATCACCAGCGCCCGCGCCATCTGCGGATAGGTCGCGGCGAACAGGGCGCACATCGGCCCGCCCTCGGAATAGCCCACCAGCGCGGCCTGTTCCGAGCCCACCGCCTGCATCACCGCGCGCACGTCCTCCATGCGCTCCTCCAGCATCGGCGTGTCGGTGACCCGGTCGGAGAGCCCGGTGCCGCGCTTGTCGAACAGCATCACCCGGGCGAAGCTGCCGAGCTGGCGCAACCAGCTCGCCAGCCGCGGCTCCTCCCACATCATGTCCAGATTGCTGACCCAGCCCGGCACCAGCACCAGATCGACCGGCCCCTCGCCGAACACCTGATAGGCGATGTTGATCGTGCCGCAGCGGGTGTAGCGGGTCTCCGGCACCGTCAGCATTTCGATTCTCCCTCGGCGTTCCGGCAACGCCGGCCGGAGCATAGCACACCCCGCCCGGCGCAAGAGCCCGGACCGCCATTGAGTCTCGGAAGTCGCGGGAAGTCGCGGGAAGTCGCGGTCGCGCGC
>JACZTQ010000012.1 GCA_022573605.1 Pseudomonadota bacterium
GCAACGGTGCCGTTGGACGCCGCATGGTCCACTGGAGATGGCCGCCCCTCTCAGCGGTCCGAGGCCCGCCAGCGCGGGTTGATCCAGGGCTCGCGGTTGCCGCGCGCCAGGGGATCGCGGCCGAGGATATGGTCGGCGGCCTTCTCGCCGACCATGATCGAGGGCGCGTTGATGTTGCCGTTGGGGATGCGCGGGAAGATCGAGCTGTCGGCGAGGCGCAGCCCCTCGACCCCGATCACCCGGCACTGCGGATCGACCACCGCCATCGGGTCATCCGCCGCCCCCATGCGGCAACTGCAACTGGGGTGGTAGGCGCTCTCGACGTGCTCCCCGATGAAGGCGTCCAGTTCGTCGTCGCTCTGCACCGCCGCGCCGGGCTGGATTTCCTTGCCGCGGTAGGGCGCGAAGGCGGGCTGGGCGAAAATCTCGCGGGTCACCCGGATGCAATGGCGGAAATCGGCCCAGTCCGCCGCGTGGCTCATGTAGTTGAACAGGATCGAGGGCTTCTCGCGCGGGTCGGCCGAGCGCAGCGCCACCCGCCCGCGCGAGGGCGAGCGCATCGGCCCGACATGGGCCTGGTAGCCATGCCCCTCGGCCGCCGCCTTGCCGTCGTAGCGCACCGCCATGGGCAGGAAGTGGAACTGGATGTCGGGATACTCGACCCCCGGCCTGGAGCGGATGAAGGCGGCGCTCTCGAACTGGTTCGAGGCGCCCAGCCCGGTCTTGAACAAGAGCCATTGCGCCCCGATCAGCGCCTTGCCGATCAGGTTGTAGTGTTTGTAGAGCGTGATCGGCCGGGTGCAGGCCTGCTGGATGTAAAGCTCCAGATGGTCCTGGAGATTCTGGCCGACGCCGGGGCGGTCGGCGACGACCTCGATGCCGTGCTCCGCCAGATGCGCCGCCGGGCCGATGCCCGACAGCATCAGCAGCTTGGGCGAGTTGATCGACGAGGCGGCGACGATCACCTCGCGCCGGGCCCGCACGGTCTCGACCCGGCCGCCGCGCTCGATCTCGACCCCGACGGCGCGGCCGTCCTCGATCACCACCCGGCGGGCGAAGCAGCGCAGCATGTCGCAGTTCGGGCGCTTCAGCGCGGGGCGCAGATAGGCGTTGGCGACCGACCAGCGCCGCCCCTTCCAGATCGTCCGGTCCATCGGGCCGAAGCCCTCCTGCTGCTCGCCGTTGTAGTCGCCGGTGAGCTCGAACCCGGCCTGGCGTCCGGCCTCGACAAACGCCTTGTCGAGCGGGTTGCGGCGCGGCCCCCGGGTGACGTGGAGCGGGCCGGAGTGGCCCCGCCAGGCGCCATCGCCGCCATGGCCACCGTCGTGCCAGGTCTCCATCCGGTCGAAATAGGGGGCGACATCCGAATAGGCCCAGCCCTCGGCGCCGGCTTGCGACCAGTGATCGAAGTCGCGGGCATGGCCGCGCACATAGACCATGCCGTTGATCGAGGACGAGCCGCCGATCACCTTGCCGCGCGGGCAAGCCAACATCCGCCCGCCCAGATGCGGCTCGGGTTCGGACACATAACCCCAGTCGTAGAGCCCCATGTTCATCGGATAGCTCAGCGCCGCCGGCATCTGGATGAAGGGACCGATATCGCTGCCGCCGAACTCCAGCACCAGCACCGAGTGCTTGCCATCCTCGGACAGGCGATAGGCCAGCGCCGCGCCGGCGGAGCCCGACCCGATGATGACGAAATCAGCTTCCATCGAACCCCTCCGTTCGGGCCGAACTCATTCCACCCGCAGGCCCTCGTAGGAAACCATCGCGTGCTCGACATAGGCCGGGCGCTGCTGCAACCGCTGGTAATAGGCGTCGAGGTTGGGCGTCGCCGCGCGCTCGAAATCCAGCGTGTTGTAGCGGTAGAGGGTGTGGCCGAGCATGATGTCGGCGAACGAGAGATGCTCGCCGTTGAGGAACGGCCCGTCGCCGAGGCGGGCATCAATCATCGGCATCAAGGTCTTCAGCCTCAAAGCACCTTCGGCGATCGCCGCCGCGCTGCGCTGGGCCTCGGGCGTGCGCACTAGCTGCCAGAACACGTTATAGATCAGCGGCGGGCAGAGGCTGGTCTTGACCCACTCGGCCCACATGTCGAGCCGGGCGCGCGCCGCCGGGTCGGCGGGCCAGAAGCCCTCGCCGCCATGGCGCGCGCCGAGGTAGCGCAGGATCGCCGGGCTCTCCCACAGCACCAGATCGCCGTCGCGCAAGGTCGGCACCAGCCCGTTCGGGTTCATCGCCCGGTAATCGTGGTTGTCGTTGCCGCCGAACTTGCCGCCCCAGTCGATGCGCTCGAACTCCAGCCCAAGCTCGGCGACGGCCCACATCGCCACCTGCACGTTCGACGAGGTGTTGCGGCCCCAGATCGTGATCATCGTCATTCTCCTCTCGGAATCGGGATGTCGGGGCGGGTCATTGGCGGCCCTCCAGAGCGGCCAGCTCGGTATCGACGTAGTTCTCGACCAGCGCGATGGCGCTGGCCGGATCGGGCGGCCCGTGCTTCAGCGCCCGGCGGATATAGAGCCCGTCGATCAGCGCCGCGATGCCCTCGGCGATGCGCAGCGCAGCGGCGCGCGGGGCGATCCGCACCAGCGCATCGACAAGGTTGGAGTTCAACCGGCGGCCATAGATGCCGAGCAGGCGGCGCGCCTGGGGGTCGCTCTGGGCCAGCACGTAGAAGGCCAGCCAGGCGGCGACCGTCGCGGGCACGAACTGGTCCGGGCCGAAGCTCTGGCGGATGATGCCCGAGATGCGGGCCCGCGGGGCGTCCGATGTGCGCAACGCCTCGCGCACGCCCTCGGCGAAATCGCTCAGCAGGTGGCGCATGGTGGCCAGGAAAAGCTGGTTCTTGCCGCCGAAATAGTGGTGCGCCAGCGCCGGCGACACGCCCGCCGAGCGGGCGATCTGGCTCATCGTCACGTCAAGGTTGCCCCGCGCCCCGATGGTCTCGATCGCCGCTTCGATCAGCGCCTTGCGGCGGATGGGTTCCATGCCGACTCGGGGCATTCACGGGTCTCCCTTTTCGCGCTCAATTTATTTTTGATTGAGCCGTCAATCAATAAAAATTTGAGCGCGCGGCATGATGCGGTTATCGATACTGTCGGATAAAATCGAATCGCATCGACAGACCCGCAGGGAGGACATCACCATGTCGAAGATCAAACTCACGGCCAGCACATTCGCGCTTGGCGCATTCCTGGCGGCCCCCGCATTCGCCGCCGGCGTTTGCGAAGAGGTCAGGTTCTCGGATGTCGGCTGGACCGACATCACCGCCACCACCGCGGCGACCACGCTGGTGCTGGATGCGCTGGGCTACCAGACCGACATCAAGATGCTGTCGGTGCCGGTGACCTACACGGCGATGAAGAGCGGCGACATCGATGTCTTCCTCGGCAACTGGATGCCGACCATGGAAGGCGATGTGCGCCCCTATCTCGACGACGGCTCGGTCGAGAGCCTGCGGGTCAACCTGGAGGGCGCCAAATACACCATGGCGGTGCCCCGGGCGACCTATGACGCCGGCCTCCAGAGCTTCGCCGACATCGCCAAGTTCAAGGATTCTCTGGGCGGCAAGATCTACGGCATCGAACCCGGCAACGACGGCAACCGCCTGATCCTCGACATGATCGAGAACGACGCTTTCGGCCTTAAGGGTTTCGAGCTGGCGGAGAGCTCCGAACAGGGCATGCTGGCACAGGTCGTCCGCTTGGTGAAGAAGGGCAAGGACATCGTCTTCCTGGGCTGGGAACCGCACCCGATGAACGCCAATATCGAGATGGCCTATCTCTCGGGCGGCGACGACTGGTTCGGCCCCGACTTCGGCGGCGCCACGGTCTACACCAACGTCCGCGCCGGCTACGCGGCCGAATGCCCGAACGTGGGCGCGCTGCTGAACAATCTGGTGTTCTCGCTGGCCATGGAAAACGAGATCATGGGCGCGATCCTGGATGACGGCGCCGACCCGCAAGATGCCGCCAAGGCCTGGCTGGCGGCCCACCAGAACATCCTCGACGGCTGGCTGGCCGGCGTGACCACCAAGGACGGCGGCGACGCCATGGCGGCGGTCAAGGCGGCGCTGAACTGAGGTCCTCCCTCTCCCTCCCCCGCCCGGGGAGGGAGGCCACCTGCCCGCAACGGCGCGCATGACCTGGTCCGGACTGGGGGGGCCGGCCGGGAATTCGAGCCGAGGCGCGCGCATGTCGAGAGGACCAGGCTATGGAGTGGCTTGAGGAGAACAAGATTCCCATCGGTAAATGGGCCGCCGGCGTGGTCGACTGGATGATCGACAATCTCGACTGGTTCTTCGACAACCTGGCGCTGGGCCTCGAATGGGTCATCGAGGCGATCCTCCTGGTGCTCCAGTACCCGCCGCCGCTGGTGGTGATGGCGATCATGGCCGGGCTGATCTGGTGGTGGCGCCGCTCCATCGGCCTGGTCGCCTTCGTCGTGCTGGCCTTCCTGTTCATCCTCAACCAGGGCTACTGGGAGGAGACCACCGAGACCCTGACCCTGGTGGTGACCGCCTGCCTGGTGTGCATGGGGGTCGGGGTTCCGGTCGGCATCTGGGCGGCGCACAAGCCACGCGCCTACGCGGTGCTGCGCCCGATGCTCGATTTGATGCAGACCCTGCCGACCTTCGTCTACCTGATCCCGGCCATCGTGTTCTTCGGCATCGGCATGGTGCCGGGACTGATCGCCACCGCGATCTTCGTGGTGCCGGCGCCGATCCGGCTGACCCATCTGGGCATCTCCTCGACCCCGAAGGCGCTGATCGAGGCGGCCGAGGCCTTCGGCGCCACGCCGCGCCAGGTGCTGTTCAAGGTCGAGCTGCCCTACGCCATGCCGCAGATCATGGTCGGGCTGACCCAGACCATCATGCTGTCGCTGTCGATGGTGGTGATCGCGGCGCTGGTCGGCGCCGACGGCCTCGGGGTGCCGGTGGTGCGGGCGCTGAACACGGTGAACACGGCGCTGGGTTTTGAATCCGGCTTCGTCATCGTGGTGCTGGCGATCGTGCTCGACCGGGTGTTCCGGCGCGAGGACGCGCGATGAGCAATCCGGTCGTCCGCTTCGACAAGGTCGATATCGTCTTCGGCGACAAGCCGGGCCGCGCCCTGCCGCTGATGGACCAGGGCCAGAGCCGCGAGCAGATCAAGGACGCGACCGGCCAGGTGCTCGGCGTCGCGGACTGCTCTCTCGATGTCGACGAGGGCGAGATCCTGGTGCTGATGGGGCTGTCGGGCTCGGGCAAGTCGACCCTGCTGCGCGCCGTCAACGGCCTCAACCCGGTGATCCGGGGGGCCTGCCTGGTGCGCCAGAACGCCGAATGGGTGAACCCGGAGACCTGCCCGGCGGCCAAATTGCACGCCCTGCGCGGCCAGCACGTGGCGATGGTGTTCCAGCAGTTCGCCCTGCTGCCCTGGCGCACGGTGGCCGAGAATGTCGGCCTCGGGCTGGAACTGGCCGGGATCGACCCGGCCGAGCGCGACGAAAAGGTCCGCGCCCAGCTCGACCTGGTGGGCCTGAGCGACTGGGCCGACCGCAAGGTGGACGAGCTTTCCGGCGGCATGCAGCAGCGCGTCGGCCTGGCCCGCGCTTTTGCCACCGAGGCCCCGATCCTGCTGATGGACGAGCCTTTCTCGGCCCTCGACCCGCTGATCCGGACCCGGTTGCAGGACGAACTGCTGGGTTTTCAGAAGCGCCTGAAACGCACCATCATCTTCGTCAGCCACGACCTCGACGAGGCGGTCAAGCTGGGCCGCCGGATCGCCATCATGGAGGGTGGCCGGATCATCCAGACCGGCACCCCGCAGGAGATCATCCTGCACCCGGCCGACGATTACGTGGCCGATTTCGTCGCCCACATGAACCCGATGGGGGTGCTGCGCGCGGCCGAGGTGATGGAGCCGGGCACGGCGCCCGAGGGCGCTGCCCGTGCCGAGCCCGGCACGCCGCTGAAACAGGTCATGCGGATGCGCCTCGAGACCGGCCTGGCGGTCGCGGTCGGGGATGACCAAGTGGTCGGCGACGACGCCATCCTGCGGGCACTGCTGGGGCGCTGATCCGGTCGGCGCCACCCCGGTTGTAAAAGCTGTTGTGGACAGGCTTGAAACATTGCCGCTACCATCCCCCTCTGATCGCTTCCTCGGAGGGGGGATTCCCATGCAGATGCAAGGCGAGCGCACCATCGATGCCGGCAGGGCCGAGGTCTGGCGTGCGCTCAACGACGCCGAGGTGCTGAAGGCCTGCATCCCCGGCTGCGAGGAGTTGGAGAAAACTTCGCCCACCAGCTTCTCGGCCACCGTCACCCAGAAGGTCGGCCCGGTGAAGGTGCGCTTCAAGGGTGCGGTGGAGCTGTCCGATATCGTCGAGGCCGAGAGCTACACCATCACCGGCGAGGGCAAGGGGGGGGCGGCCGGCTTCGCCAAGGGCGGCGCCAAGGTCCGGCTGTCGGATGCCGGGGACGGCACCCTGCTGGTCTACCAGGCCGAGGCCAGGGTCGGCGGCAAGCTGGCCCAGCTTGGCTCCCGGCTGGTCGACGGCTTCGCCAGGAAAATGGCCGATGACTTTTTCACCCGGTTCCAGGAGGCGGTCGAGGGGTCCGCCGGGGAGCCGGAGACCGAAGGCGATGCGCCGGAGGAAAAACAGCCGGAAGAAAAAAAGAAGAGTTGGTTCAGGCGCCTGTTTGGCTGAACCGGCCGCGCGAAATTCAAAAAGGGAGGAAAGATCGATGCCATCCATCGTCATGACCGTGAACGGGAAATCCGTCTCCGGCGAGGTCGAGGGGCGCACCCTGCTGGTGCAGTTCCTGCGCGAGGACCTCGGCCTCACCGGCACCCATGTGGGCTGCGACACCTCGCAATGCGGCGCCTGCGTGGTGCTGATGAACGGCGACAGCGTCAAGGCCTGCACCGTGCTGGCGGCCTCGGCCGACGGCGCCGAGGTGCAAACCATCGAGGGCATGGCCAACGCCGACGGCTCGCTGGGCGTGATCCAGCAGGCGTTCCAGGACAATCACGGCCTGCAATGCGGTTTCTGCACCCCGGGCATGGTGATGTCGGCCGCCGACCTGCTGCGCCACAACGCCAGCCCTTCGGATGCCGAAATCCGCGAATGGCTGGAGGGCAACATCTGCCGCTGCACCGGCTACCACAACATCGTCAAATCGATCCAGGCCGCCGCCGCGAGCTTGAGCGCCTGAGAGAATGATGGGAGGACAACGACATGCCTAAGGACCAAGGGATCGGCGCCAGTTCCCTACGCCGCGAAGACGTCCGCTTTCTGACCGGCAAGGGCCAGTACACCGACGACATCAACCGCCCCGGCCAGGCCTATGCCTATTTCCTGCGCTCGGACGTGGCCCACGGCACCATCAACGGGGTCGATACCACGGCCGCCAGCGCCGCGCCCGGCGTGCTGCGGGTGTTCACCGCGGCCGATCTGGAGGGGGTCGGCGGCATCCCCTGCGGCTGGCTGATCACCGACAAGAACGGCGATCCGATGAAGGAGCCGAAGCACCCGATCCTGGCCGAGGGCAAGGTCAACCATGTCGGCGACCCGATCGCGGTGGTCGTGGCCGAGAGCCTGAACCAGGCCCGCGACGCCGCCGAGCTGATCGATCCCGACATTTCCGAGCTTGCCGCGGTGATCGACATGCGGGCGGCGATTTCCGGCGGCCCGGCGGTGCACACGGAGGCGCCCGACAACATCTGCTACGACTGGGACTTCGTGGCCGAGAACAAGGACGCCGTGGCCGAGGCCATCGCCGGCGCCCATCACGTCACCACGCTGGAGCTGGTCAACAACCGCATGGTCACGAACCCGATGGAGCCGCGCGCGGCGATCGGCGAATACGACGCGGCCCGCGGCGAGCACACGCTCTACACCACCAGCCAGAACCCGCATCTGACCCGGCTGCTGATGGGCGCCTTCGTGCTGTCGATCCCGGAGCACAAGCTGCGCGTGGTGGCGCCCGACGTCGGCGGCGGTTTCGGCTGCAAGATCGCCCACTATGCCGAGGAAGCCTTCGTCACCTGGGCGGCCAAGGAAGTCGGCCGGCCGGTCAAGTGGACCGCCGACCGCTCGGAAGCCTTCATCTCCGACACCCACGGCCGCGACCATGTCACCAAGGTCGAACTGGCGCTGGACGAGAACGGCAAGTTCCTGGCCTATCGCAGCACGACCCTGGCCAACATGGGGGCGTATCTGTCGACCTTCTCGACCTGCGTCCCGACCTGGCTGCACGGTATCCTGCTGGCCGGCAACTACACCACGCCGCTGATCTTCACCAATGTGAAGGCGGTGTTCACCAACACTGTCCCGGTCGACGCCAGTCGCGGCGCCGGGCGGCCGGAGGCGACCTTCCAGCTCGAGCGCACCATCGACAAGGCGGCGCGCGAGATGGGCATCGACCCGATCGAGCTGCGCCGGCGCAACTTCATCGCCGCCGACGCCTTCCCCTACCAGACCCCGGTGGCGGTGGCCTACGACACCGGCAACTACCAGGCCACCATGGACAAGGCGGTGGCGATGGCCGATCTCGACGGCTTCGCGGCGCGCAAGGCCGAGAGCGCCGCGCGGGGCAAGCTGCGCGGCCTCGGCATCGTCCATTATATCGAGGCTTGCGGCATCGCGCCGTCGGCGCTGGTCGGCTCGCTGGGCGCCCGGGCCGGGCTCTACGAGGCGGCGACGGTGCGGGTCAACCCGACCGGCAGCGTCTCGGTCTTCACCGGCAGCCACAGCCACGGCCAGGGGCACGAGACCACCTTCGCCCAGGTCGTGGCCGAGATGCTCGGCTGCGACGAGGCCAATGTCGATATCGTCCACGGCGACACCGCGCGCATCCCCTTCGGCATGGGCACCTACGGCTCGCGCTCGCTGGCGGTCGGCGGCTCGGCGATCCATCGCGCGGTCGAGAAGATCATCGCCAAGGCGAAGAAGATCGCGGCCCATCTGATGGAGGCCTCCGATGCGGATGTCAGCTTCGCCAACGGCCAGTTCACGGTGGCCGGCACCGACAAGTCGGTGGACTGGGGCACCGTGGCGCTGACCGCCTACGTGCCGCACAACTTCCCCCACGACACCCTGGAGCCGGGGCTGGAGGAGACCTCGTTCTACGACCCGGCCAACTTCACCTATCCGGCCGGGGCCTATATCTGCGAGGTCGAGGTCGATGCCGAAACCGGCAAGGTCGAGATCCAGAGCTTCATCGCCGCCGATGATTTCGGCAACATCGTCAACCCGATGATCGTCGAGGGCCAGGTTCATGGCGGGATTGCCCACGGCCTCGGCCAGGCCCTGCTGGAGCACTGCATCTACGACTCCGACGGCCAACTGGTCTCGGCCAGCTACATGGACTACGCCATGCCGCGGGCCGACGACCTGCCGAACTTCACGGTGGATCACTCGTGTAACACGCCCTGCACCCACAACCCGCTGGGGGCAAAGGGCTGCGGCGAGGCCGGCGCCATCGGCTCGCCGCCGACGCTGGTCAACGCCGTGGTCGACGCCTTGTCGGATCACGGCGTGACCCATATCGACATGCCCCTGACCCCGAGCCGGGTCTGGGCCGCCATTCAGGCCGCCAAGTAACGAGCGCCGCCACCCGGCCCGGATGGTGGATCAAGATCCACCCTACGGCGCGGTACTGTAGGGTGGAACTCGTTCCACCATCCGGGGCGGGCGGCCCCAGAAAGGAGAAACACAATGTACAACTTCGATTACCTGAAACCGGGTTCGCTGGCCGAGGCCGTCGAGGCGCTGAAGGCGGAAGAAGCCGTGGCGCTCGGCGGCGGTCAGACCCTGATCCCGACCCTCAAGCAGCGGCTCGCCAGCCCCTCGGTGCTGGTCGATCTCGGCGGCTGTCTGGACCGCGATGTGCTGGTGGTGCGCGACGGCGATTGCCAGGTTGGCGGGGGCGCCACCCATGCCGCCGTGGCGGCCTCGCAGCACGCCCCGAAATGGCTGCGCGCGGTGGCGACAGGCATCGGCGACCCGCAAGTCAGGAACTTGGGCACCATCGGCGGCAGCCTGGCCAACAACGACCCGGCGGCGTGCTACCCGGCGGCGGTGCTGGGCGCCGGCGCCACCATCACCACCAACGCCCGCACGATCGCCGCCGACGACTTCTTCCGCGACCTGTTCGAGACCGCCCTCGACGAGGGCGAGATCATCACCGCGGTGACCTTCCCCACCGCCGCCAGCACCGGCCAATCGGCGGTGAGGGCGGCGAACTACCAGAAGTTCGACCAGCCCGCTTCGCGCTTCGCCCTGGTCGGCGTCTTCGTCGCCCGGCGCACCGACGGGGTGCGGGTCGCGGTCACCGGGGCAAGCGCCAGCGGCGTGCACCGCTGGGGCGCGGCCGAGGCGGCGCTGAGCGCCGACTTCTCGGCCGCCGCGGTGGCCGGGCTCGGCGTCGCGCCCGACGGCATGCTCGGCGACCTCCACGGCTCGCCCGAGTACCGCGCCCACCTGGTCGGCGTGCTGACCCGGCGGGCCGTCGCCGCCTGCGGCTGAGCGGCCACCAGAGCAATTTCGAGCCAAATTGGTTCATTTGGCGACTCGGAAATTGCGTAAACAAAGGAATGGAGCCTCCGGCCTGATTCCATCAGGCCGGATAAGGCTCCGGACGGCGCGGAAGCGCGCGGCGCCTCCGCAAGATCCTTGTCGTTCCCGGGCTTGGCCCGGCGCACCCTACCCGGTGCGCCGGTCAATCCGCGGCATCGCGTGGGTTGGTGGATGCGCAACCCGTTATTATATAAAAAAGGACAATAGAGCCTGCCACGCCGCCGGGAAGATGCCCCGGTGCATCGAACCTGGCGGTCATCTAGTGTGACAAGCTCTCCGGCAAAGGAGAGATCCAATGAGGAGAAACTATCTGAGAGCGGCGTTCGGCCTTGCGCAGGCCGCCGCCGTCATGCTGTTCGTGAGCACGGCGGTCGCCGATCACAGCAGCGGTTACAAGGTCGTCAACGGACTGACGATCTATTATGCCGTGATCCCGGCCGAGGTGCTCCGCGCGTATCCCAAGGGCAGTCCCGAGGCCATAGCGCACCGAAGCATTCCGAGGGGAAAGAATGTCGATCACCTGCTGGTCGCCTTGTTCGAGGGCAAGAGCATGGAGCGTATCACCGATGCGCGGGTCACCGTACGGTTCCGGGAGACCGGCCTTGGCTGGGCCAAAAAGCGTCTCGAGCCGATGACGCTCAACGACGCCTTGACCTACTGCAACTTCTTCACCTTCGACAACCACGCGACCTACACGATCGCGATCGAGGTCCGGAGGCCGGGATCTTCGGCGGTCGTCACCACTGAGTTCGAGTACAAGCGTCATTGAGGCATCGCCATCGGCACTGATCCCACGCGGGGTTGACGCATGGCCTCCCGATGCATTCCTGTCGCCGGACAAAGACAGTGGCGACCAGGAAAGCGAGACCGATGAGCGAGCCCACCTTCGAGCCCCGCGACCCCGATTTCGAGGCCCGCGTGCGTGCCTCCTTCGCGCGGCAGAATTTCATGGAGCTGCTCGGCGCGCGGCTCCTCTCGGTCGCCCCCGGCGCGGTCGAGATCGAACTGCCCTTGCGCCGCGAGCTGGAACAGCAACACGGTTTTGCCCATGCGGGTGCCGCCTGGTCGATCGCCGACAGCGCGGCGGGCTATGCCTCGCAGAGCCTGATGGCGCCCGGCGAGGGGGTGCTGACGGTGGAGTTGAAGATCAACCTGCTGGCCCCGGCCAGGGGCGAGCGCCTGATCGCGCGCGGCCGGGTCGAGCGCGCCGGGCGGCGCCTCACGGTGGCCCGCGCCGATGTCTACGCGGTGACCGGCGGCGGCGAGACCCATGTCGCGACGGCGCTGGGCACCTTCATGACCATGAGCGGGCTGGCCGACGGGACATGAGCATCCCGGGCATGAATACCGACACCCACCCCCCGGCCGCGCGATCAGCGGGCGGGACGCAACACCCACCGTCATCATCGGGCTTGACCCGATGATCCAGAATCCGCTTCGGCTCGATCCGGGTCGTCGCGTAAAAGTGAATGAAACCAGCGCATTACTGGATTGCCGGGTCAAGCCAGGCAATGACGGCGGGGAGGGCGCGGGTCCGGGCCGGGCAGAATCGGCGCTCGACCGGACAGCAGTGGGTCAAGCCGGGGCATGACCTGGGTTGGGCTCTGCGCGACCCGTCCTCAGGCGGTCAGCCCGTCGGGCTCCGGCAAGCCGTTGGCGCGGCAGCAGGCGGTCACCGTGTTGGCCAGCAGGATGGCGATGGTCATCGGGCCGACGCCGCCGGGCACCGGGGTGATGGCGCCGGCCACCTCGAGCGCGCTGGCGAACTCCACGTCGCCGACGATCCGGTGCTTGCCCGCGCCCTTCTCCGGCGCCGGCACCCGGTTGATGCCGACATCGATCACCGTGGCGCCGGGCTTGATCCAGTCGCCCTTGACCATCCCGGGCCGGCCCACCGCGGCGACCAGGATATCGGCGCCGCGGCACACCCCGGCCAGATCGCGGGTGCGGCTGTGGGCGATGGTCACGGTGCAGTGTTCCTTCAGCAAGAGCTGCGCCATCGGCTTGCCGACGATGTTCGAGCGCCCCACCACCACTGCGTTCAGCCCCGAGAGGCTGCCGAGCCGGTCGCGCAGCATCATCAGGCAGCCCAAGGGCGTGCACGGCACCATCGCCTTCTGCCCGGTCGCCAGCAGGCCGACATTCGTAATGTGGAACCCGTCGGCATCCTTGGCCGGGTCGATGGCGTTGAGCACCTTGGCGCTGTCGATGTGCCCGGGCAGCGGCAACTGCACCAGGATGCCGTGCACCGCCGGGTCGCCGTTGAGCCGGTCGATCAGCGCCAGCAGGTCGGCCTCGGAGGTGCCGGCGTCGAGCGTGTGCTCGAATGAGTTCATGCCGGTCTCGACCGTCTTCTTGCCCTTGGCTCGGACATAGACCTGGCTCGCCGGGTCCTCGCCCACCAGCACCACGGCCAGGCCGGGGGTGATGCCGTGATCGGCCTTCAGCCCGGCGACATGCGCGGCGACCCGGCTGCGCACGGTAAGCGCGAAGGCCTTTCCGTCGATGATGTCGGCGGTCATTCGGGTTCCTCTCGTTGATGAGTCGGATGCGGGGTCGGGCCCGCCCGCGATAGGCCAATGGCGGGGTCAGCCCCGCCCGCGATAGGGTTCTACACCTTGATCCGGCAGCCAGAGTCCCTCGGGCGGGTCGCCGGTTTGCCAGAACACGTCGATCGGCATGCCGCCGCGCGGATACCAGTAGCCGCCGATCCTGAGCCAGCGCGGCGAAATCGCCGCGACGATGCGCTTGGCGATCGCCAGCGTGCAGTCCTCGTGGAAGGCGCCGTGGTTGCGATACGCGCCGAGGAACAGCTTCAGCGACTTCGACTCGACGATGAACTCGTCGGCCACGTAGTCGATCACCAGATGGGCAAAATCCGGTTGCCCGGTGACCGGGCAGAGCGCGGTGAACTCGGGCGCGGTGAAGCGGATCAGGTAGGTCTCATCGCGGTGCGGGTTCGCCACCGCGTCAAGCCTTGCCTCGTCCGGGCTGGCGGGCAGTCCGGCCGGCTGGCCGAGAACGGTGAGCTTGCGATCGGTCATGCCCGCCCATTAACCCGCCGGAGCGCCAGGCGCAATATCCGCAATCTACACCTGAGGGTGATTGACCCCGGCCCGGTCGTGCCGGCATTCTGGTTAGGTGAAACCGGAGACCGGGAGAGGGCGCGATGAGTGCGGATCGAGCAAGCGACAGCCTGACCGCCCTGGCGGCCGACCTGAGGCGGCGCAGCGCCGCCGATCCGGCGCTGGCGCCATTCGCCGGCCTGCTCGAACAGGTCGATCGCTCCTCGGCCCGCTTCGAGCGGCCCGAACCCTGCACCCACGCCACCATGGCGCATCTCGGCCCGGCGCTCGCCGCCGCCGCCGGCGAACCGGCTCTGCTGGCGGCGACCCGCGCCGTGGCCGAGGCGGTGAACTGGCGCCAGATCTACCGGGGCGAGGGCGTCGATCCGGCTCTGGCCGAGGGGATGCTGGCGGCCCAGATCGCCGGACAGGTCGGCATCCTGGCCAGCGACTCGCTGCGCACCGGGTTGTTCCTGCTGGCGCCCGGGCTGCACTATCCGTTGCACACCCACGGCGCCGCCGAGATTTACTACTGCATGTCGGGCAGGCTGACCCTGCAACACGGCGCCGGGGGGACGCCCTTCGAGCTGCGCCCCGGCGACTGTTCGGTGACCCCGCCGCACCGGCTCCACAGCCTGGACACGGGCGCGGCGCCGGTGCTGCTGCTCTATGTCTGGATCGGCGATATCGACGCCCCGAACTGGTGGTGGGAGCGCCGGCCCGAGGGCGGCTGGCGGCGCGTCAACTGGTCCCGCACCCCCGACGGGTCCTGGGTGAAGACCCGCACCGAGACGGTCACCGAGGCACATCTGCGCCAGGCGAACGGCTGAGATCGGCCGCGCCGCTACTCGAAAATCACCCGGTGCGACCAGGTCGCGCCATCCGAGATCACCAGGTCCTCGAATCCCAGCAGCTTGGCCAGGTCGAACCAGGTGGCATGGTCCTGGATCTTGCTGTTGATGAAGAAATCGGTCCGGCGCGCGTTCGAGGTGAGTTGAGCCAGCACGGCGCGCGCCCGGTAGATGGTCTTGAAGACCTCGTCGTCGAGGGCGACGATGATCATGTGCCGGGCCTCGTCGCCCTTGGCGAAGATGACGAAACGCGGGCTCTCGGGCGCCGCGAGCTGGGCCTTGGTGATCTGGGTGGTGAAACCCACCCGCACCGCGCGCCCGGCGGGCGGCGCGGCCGCGAGATCGCGCGCGAACACCTCCTCGGAAGTGACCGGCGGGTAATAGTAGCTGTCCCCCCCGGCGGCCCATGCCGCCCCGCCAGGACTGATTGGGACAAGACTGGCGGCGATCATCGCCGCTATCAGAATTCTGGTCATGATACCTCCCGGATCGGCTGAAAGTTCCTTGCCTGACAGTTGCGCGCATGCTGGCGGATATCAATCCGCCGGCGGCCACGTCCCCGTGACCGGACCATGGACTCGCGGCCAGACGAGGGCGGCGAAGGCGCGGGGAACCCGAGGCAGTCTCTCGGATGGCAACGATATTGTGCTCGGGCCCGCAAGGGAAGCCGGTTCGGCCTCCCAGACCCGCGGCGAGGCGGCGTCGGACTCGCCCGGGAACAGGGTGCGCTCCAGCGCCGTGTCGCAGGCCGAGATCATCGGGAAGGGCGAAAGAGGGTGCGACGAACGGGACCGTCGCAGCCCTCTCCCCCATCCCCTCTCCCAGAGGGAGAGGGGAGTCGCCGGTGGCGATCTCCGCGCCAAACCTCAGATGCCGGGAACGGTGGAAATGCCCCTCTCCCTCCGGGAGAGGGGTTTGGGGAGAGGCGTCCCGCGCAGCGGGACGAGCGGCCGCCGCGAGATCGACTACCCCCGCTCCAGCGCCCGCCAGGCGATGTCGGAGCGCCAAAACCCGCCGGGCCAGTCGATCAGATCGATCGCCGCATAGGCCCGCTCGCGCGCCTGCGCCAGGTCGCGGCCCGTCGCCGAGACATTCAGAACCCGCCCGCCATTGGCGACGATGTTGCCATCCGCAGCCACGGTCCCGGCGTGGAAGATGGTGACCCCCTCGACCGCCCCGGCCGCGTCCAGCCCCCCGATCACGGCGCCCTTCCGGTAGCTGCCCGGATAGCCCTCGGCCGCCATCACCACGGTGATCGCGGGGTCCGGGCTCCAGTCCAGCGTCACCTTGTCGAGCCCGCCCTTTGCGCAGGCGATCAGCGCCGGCAGGAAGTCGGAGCCCAGCCGCAGCATCAGCACCTGGCATTCCGGGTCGCCGAAACGCACATTGTATTCGATCAGCCGCGGGCCGCTCTCGCCGATCATCAGCCCGGCATAGAGCACGCCGCGGTAGGGGATGCCGCGCCGGGCCATCTCGGCGATGCAGGGGCGCACGATCTCGTCCAGGGTCCGGCGCTCGATCTCCGCCGTCATCACCGGGGCCGGCGAATAGGCCCCCATGCCGCCGGTGTTCGGCCCCTCATCGCCATCGAAGGCGCATTTGTGGTCCTGCGCGGTGGCCAGCGCCAGCACCGTCTCGCCGTCGCTCAGCACGAAGAAGCTGGCCTCCTCGCCCACCATGAATTCCTCGATCACGATCTCCGAGCCCGCCTCGCCGAAAGCGCCGCCGAACATGTCGTCGATGGCGGCCTCGGCCTCGGCCAGGGTCCGGGCCACGACCACGCCCTTGCCCGCCGCCAGGCCGTCGGCCTTGATCACGATCGGCGCGCCCCCGGTTTGGACATGGGCGGCGCGGACATGGGCGCGGGCCGCCTCGGCGTCGCTGAAACGGGCGTAAGCCGCCGTCGGCGCGCCGCAGGCGTCGCAGATCTCCTTGGTGAAGGCCTTCGAGGCTTCCAGCCTTGCGGCCTCGCGCCCCGGACCGAAGGCCGCGATGCCGGCGGCGGCCAGCTCGTCCGCCAACCCGGCGGCGAGCGGCGCCTCCGGCCCGACAATGACAAAATCGATCGCCTGCTCGCGGCACCAGGCGATCACCGCCGCCGCGTCCATCGGCTCCAGCGCCACGCATTCGGCCACCTGGGCGATCCCGGCATTGCCCGGCGCGGCATAAAGCTTGCCGCACAGCGGGCTCTTCGCCACCGCCCGGGCCAGCGCATGTTCGCGCCCGCCGCCGCCGAGGATCAGGATGTTCATCGCGCCGCCCCACTCGTCGGCGCCCGGTTGCACCTGCGTCCCGGCGGCGGAGTTCTGCAGGGCGACCTCCAGCTTCAGCCGGTTGAGCTGGACCTCGGCCATCTCGCCCCGCAAGGCGCTCATCCGGCGGCGCAACACCCGGAGCCGCAACAGCAGGTAGGCCACCGCCCAAAGCAGAAAAAAAGCGATTATGCTTGCGAGCGAAAGCTCCATTGCGCCACTCTGGACTGGAACAGGTTAGGCCCGCGAGCAGGACCGCCCCGAAGGATCGAGATGCCGAGCAGCCTTATCGATGATGCGCCGGAAGGCGTCAACACTCCCGAGTTTTCGGTCTCCGAGATCTCCGGCGCGGTCAAGCGCATGATCGAGGGCGAGTTCGCCCGGGTCCGGGTGCGCGGCGAGATCGGCCGGGTCTCGCAGCCGCGCTCGGGGCACATCTATCTCGACCTCAAGGACGACCGGGCGGTGCTCGCCGCGGTGGTCTGGAAGGGCGCCGCCGGCAAGCTCGGCATCCAGCCCCGCGAGGGCGACGAGGTGATCGCCGAGGGGCGTCTGACCACCTTTGCCGGCCAGTCGAAATACCAGCTCGTCATCGAGCGCCTGGCTTACGCCGGCGAGGGCGCGCTGCTGGCCAGGCTCGAGCGGCTGCGCAAGGCGCTGGCCGCCGAGGGGCTGTTCGACGACGCCCGCAAGCGCCCGATCCCCTATCTGCCCCGGGTGATCGGGGTGGTGACCTCGCCCTCGGGCGCGGTGATCCGCGATATCCTGCACCGGCTGGGCGAACGCTTCCCGGTGCATGTGCTGGTCTGGCCGGTGGCGGTGCAGGGCGCGAGGTGCGCCCCCGAGGTGACGGCGGCGATCCAGGGGTTTGATGCGCTGGAGCCGGGTGGGCCAATACCCCGCCCCGACCTGCTGATCGTGGCCCGCGGCGGCGGCTCGCTCGAGGACCTCTGGGGGTTCAACGACGAGGCCGTGGTGCGGGCGGCGGCGGCCTGCTCGATCCCGCTGATCTCGGCCGTCGGGCACGAGACCGACACCACCCTGATCGACCACGCCGCCGACCTGCGCGCGCCGACCCCCAGCGCCGCCGCCGAACTGGCGGTGCCGGTGCGCTCCGAACTGGTCGCCACGGTGGCCGATCTCGCGGCCCGGCGGGTCCGGGCGATGGCGCGCGCCCTCGCGCAGCGCCGCCAGCGCCTCGGCGACGTGTCCCGCGCCCTGCCCCGGCCCGAGCAGATCCTGGCCGAGCGGCGCCAGCGCCTCGACGTCGCCGTGGCCCGCCTGCCCCGGCCGGCGGAGATGCTGAAGGCCTGGCGCGACCGGCTGGAGTTGCATGTGCTCAAGCTGAAGCAGGGGCTGAGCCGGCGCACGCAGAGCTCCCGGGTGGACCTCGCCCGCCAGGCCGGGCGCTTCTCGCCCCGGCTGCTGAGCAGCCGGACCGGACGGCTGCGCGACCGCTTCGACGCGCTGGCCCGGCTGCACGGCTCGCTGCATTACCGGGAGGCCCTGAAACGCGGCTATGCGATGGTGCGGGCCGGGGTTGGGGGGGGCGCCGGCGCGCTGCTGACCCGGGCGGCAGAGGTCGCCCCCGGCGCGGCGCTGGAAATCCAGTTCGCCGACGGCCGGGTCGGCGCCACCGCCACCACGACCAAGCCCGCCGAGGCGCCGCCACGGCCAAGGAAGCGCAAGGCCGCGCCGCGCGGTGGCCGGGACGACGGCGGCGGCGCGCAGGGATCGCTGTTCTAGCGCAGGTTCCACCTGGGCGGAACCTCTCGGTCTCCGCAGGTTTCGGGGCCATCGAACCAATCAAACACCCACTCCGCGAGCTGAAATCAGGCGCAGCCGATGCGTTCCAATAATATATCCTGGCGAATGATCGGCATATACTTTAAGTTGAGTGGAATTATTCCTTCAACTATAAGAAGAGTAAATAAATATACGTATACGATATTAGAATTTTTTTAAGTTAATAGTTCTAGACATAACAGACGCTATGCTATTAAGAAGTAGGGTATCTCTACGAAGGGAGTGTACGCATGCTAGTCTCGGTAGATGTTCACGTTGGGCAGAGAGTTCGCCAGCGCCGCTGGATGCTGGGAATGACCCAGAAGCAGCTTGGCGACAAGATTGGCATCAGGCTTCAGCAGGTTCGGAGATTCGAGGCCGCGACCAACCGCCTCAGCGCCAGAGGCATGTGGGACATCGCAAAGGCACTCGAGGTGCCGGTCGCATTCTTCTACGAGGGGCTCGACGGCCAGGCGCCCGATGTGGGCGAGATGCGCGGCGAAATTCTTACCGACGGGGAAGCGCTCGAACTGTTGCACGTCTACTACAAAATTCCGCTGAACCAGCGTCGATCGCTGTTCGATCTGGCCTGCGTTCTCGGCAACAACGCCGCCTGATCGACCTCGAGATCACCGATACGGGCTCCGGTCGCCAAAGCCCTCTGCAATGCCCTTACCGATAGCGCCCCGAGCACGGGAGCCCTCTGTTCGCGCCCGATAATCGGGGTGCGTCAGCAGTTTCTGATGGCAAGCAGCAAGATGATCCGACGGTACCTGCGGGAAGAGATGGTGAATCAGGTGGTAGCAATCGTTTCGCGGAAAGAGGATCGCGCTCAGTTGCTTCGGCATCAGTAAATTGCGCGACGAGTCGAGGTCGTCGGGGGCGCCCACCAACCCGGCATGATCGACACAGTCGGTCCAGAAGTTGAGGGCGGGAAACACCCATGCGAACGGCAGCCATACCAGAAACAGAGCCGCCAGGGGATCGAGCACGAGAAAAACGATGGCGGCGGCAATCAGGCCGATTTTCAGGGCGCGATAGAACTCACCATCTCTGGCCGAGAGATTCACGCTCAGGTAGTATCGGAGATGCAACCCGAGCACGGGTGTCAGAGCATGGCGCAAGATCGTTCGCGGGGTCAGGGGATCTTCAAGCCTGAAACTGCGAATGCCCTGAAGGTCGAGGTCTTTGTCGTAGTCTCCGCAATGCGCATGATGGGTCATGTGCTCGTCCCGGTAGTCCCTGAAAGACCCCAGGATCAGAGACGCGCAAATGCTGCCGAACACCACATTGTCTTCACGGCACCGTGTGAAGGTGAAGTGAGAGCATTCATGCACGATGTTATTAAAACCCCTCAGCCTGGTCCCGATAAAGAACATGACCGCAGCCACCCCAAGCCCTGTCGGAAGCGTTAGAGGTTGCTGCAAGAACCAGTATCCAAGGCCCATGGCGGCCATTACTTGCAACACATAACAGGCGATGATCATTCCAGAGATCGGCCGCGTGTTCCGGCTCAGACCCCTGAACTCCTGCATGAACTGTTGACGTACAGCGTGTCCAGACATGGTTGCCCCCTCCGAAAGCAGGTTGAATACATAGGAAATAATCGATTACGATACAACTTAAAGTTGTGGAAATTAAAGTGACTACACCGCCATTAGCAAATTTTATAGCTGTATTAGAATAGCTAATCGAATTAGGCCTGCTTCTACCCGCCCGCGCCAGCTTGATTAATTTTCTTGCAAGATTTCGCCAAAAGCCTCACATTTGCCATAAGAGCCGCTTATCAAAAATAAGGAAAAGAAATGCAGTTCGAGTACCCTTTGCTGGAAGCGCTGGCCGCCGTGGTTCGCGAGGGCACCTTCGAGGCTGCGGCCCGTTCGCTGAACATCACTCAATCCGCGGTAAGTCAAAGATTGAAACTCCTGGAAGAAAAAGCCGGCGCGGTACTCATCGTGCGCGGCCGGCCCTGTGTTGCGACCGAGTTCGGCCAGCAACTGTATCGGCACGTCGAGCAGGTGCATCTGCTCGAGCACGACCTGCGCAAAAGCCTGACATCGATTGAAGACCCTTCGTCGGGCAATCCCGCCGTGATCCGGATCGCCGTCAACAGCGACAGCCTGGCCACCTGGTTCCCGGAAGTGGTTCAGCGTGCCGGATCCGAGATGAACATCCATTTCGATATCATCCCGGACGATCAGGAGCACACTGCCGAGAGGCTGCGCAGCGGCGAGGCTCTGGCCGCCGTGACGACGGAGGCCAATCCCCTGCAAGGATGCCGCCGCGTCCCGCTGGGCGCCATGGAATACGTCGCGGTCGCCACTCCCAGATTTGTGGCGGCCAATTTCCCCGATGGCGTATCGCGCGAGTTGGTCTCGAAGACCACGCATCTGGTGTTTGGCCGAAAGGACTTGCTGCCACAGCAATGGCTTCTCAATGCCTTTGGCGAGCCGACGCCGCTTGTCGGCCATTTGCTGCCGTCATTCTCCGGATACCTGGCCTGCTGTCTGAACGGTGCGGGCTGGGGTATGAATCCGCGCTCTTCCGTGGAATCCCACCTTGACGACGGCACACTGCTGGAACTCGTTCCGGGAGCATCCGTGATCGTGCCGCTTTATTGGCAGTCGAGCGGCCCGGGAAGTGAAATCATGAAAGTCTTGTCCTCGATTGTCGTCGAGGTGGCGCGCAAGCATTTGACTTCCATCCCTGAACACGGCTCTCAGGGGCGCCCCCCTGTTCCAGCCGCAACCTGAACGATTTCGCCGAAACCACCCTTGAGAGCTGCATTATCCGTCCGGCTTGCTCGCTGGCGGCCAGGTTTGGATGCCCGCTCCGCTCAACGCCGAGATGGCGGTCGCGGTTTTTCCATCGTTGACAGACTTCGCGGGAACCGTCGGCAAAACCCCGGCGCCGTGTCTTTACCGATATCGCCTACGCCTTCCGGGATCACCGGGCGATTCCGCCGCTCGGCCACCCGATCATACCGAATTCCATTGACGGCGACTCATGCCCCGATGTCCCGGCCCCCGAGCCGGGACCTCGACGGGTCACGCGCACCCTGCCCATCGAGGCCCCGGCTCGGGGGCCGGGGCATGGGCTATGGGTTCCAGTCAATGCAAGCTGGTATGATCCAGCGTGGTGCGCGGATTGCAGCGTCGCAGACCCCCACCCTGTCCCTTCTCCGGGGCTTACGCGGCCGCATCTGCGGCCACGGTCCCCTGCGAAGCCCTTCCAGGGGGAGGGGACGCCAGCACCGGCGCCGTGCCGGGGTCCTTACGCACCCCCGTAGCCGGGCCGCCGCCGCGTCAGATTTCCACCACCACCGATCCCAGCTTCTCGCCCGCCTCGACGGCACGGTGGGCCGCTGCCGTGTCCGCCAGCGCGAAGGTCTGCGCCACCGCGTGGCTCAGGGCGCCGGCCTCGAGCCATTCGGTAAGCTGGGCCTCGCCGCGGCGGCGCATCGCCGGGTCGAGCAGGTAGACGAGCAGAAACCACAGCCGCGCGTTCCTGAACAACAGCGGATAGAACGGGATCGACGGGGTCATCTCGGCGGCGCTGGCATAGGCGGCGATGGCGCCGCGCTCGGCGATGATCTTCTCCGTGACCGCGATATTGGCGCCGAAATCGACCTCGACGATGCGCTCGACCCCCCTGCCCCCGGTGATCTCCAGCACCCGGGCGGCGACATCCTCCTCGCGGTAGTTGATGACATGGTCCGCCGGGCCCGCATGGGCGGCCTTCTCCGGACCCGAGACGGTGGTGATCACCTCGGCCCCGGCGAGGCGCGCCATCTGGACGGCGTAGCGGCCCACCGTTCCGGCCCCGCCGGTGACCAGCACGGTGCGGCCGTTGAGCGGGCCGTCGCCCAGCACCGCCGCCCAGGCGGTCATCGCCGGGATGCCGAAGCAGGCAGCCTCGTTGAACGAGGTTCCCTCCGGCAGCAACACCGCCTGCCCGGCGGGCAGCGCGATATACTCCGCCGCGGTGCCGAATTGCCGCCGCCACTGGCCGTTCCAGAGCCAGACCCGCTGGCCGGCGCGGGCCGCGTCGATGCCCGCGCCCACCGCCTCGATCACCCCGGCGC
>JACZTQ010000240.1 GCA_022573605.1 Pseudomonadota bacterium
GGCGGGCTGAACCTGAAGCCAGCCGGATCGATGGCCCTGATGAAGAAGGACATGGGGGGTGCGGCCACCGTGCTGGGGCTGGCCCACATGATCATGGGGCTGGGGCTGGGGCTGCGCCTGAGGGTGCTGATTCCGGCGGTGGAGAACTCGGTCGCGTCGGATGCCATGCGCCCCGGCGACATTCTGCGCTCACGCAAGGGGCTGACGGTGGAGATCAACAACACCGATGCCGAGGGCAGGCTGGTGCTGGCCGACGCGCTAGCGCTGGCGAGCGAGGAAGACCCCGCCCTGATCGTCGACATGGCGACCCTGACCGGCGCCGCGCGGGTGGCGCTGGGGCCCGACGTGGCGCCCTTCTTCACCGATGACGAGGCGCTGGCGGCGGAACTGGCGGCTGCCTCCGAGCAGGTCGCCGACCCGATCTGGCGGCTGCCGCTGTGGCCGGCTTACGAGGGCGATATCGAGCCCGGCATCGCCGATCTGGACAACGCGCCGAAGGGCGGATTTGCCGGCTCGATCACGGCGGCGCTGTTCCTGAAGCGCTTCGTCGGCGGCGCGCCCTGGGTGCATTTCGACATCTTCGGCTGGACCCCCAAGGCCAGGTCCGGCCGGCCCAAGGGCGGCGAGTGCCAGGCGGCGCGGGCCGTGCTGGCAATGCTGGTGACCCGTTACGGAGGCCCGGAATGACCCCGCAACAGATGGCCCCGGATTTGCGCCGCACCCCGGCCCGGCCCGATCTGGCGGCGGCGCATCTGAAGGGCGAGGTCGAGGCCGAACGCTACGCCGAGGCGACGCCGCTGGCGGTCTCGGTGCCGCTGGCGCCGCTGACGGCGCGGCCCGACGGCGAGGCGCCGCTGGCAAACCAGCTTCTCCATGGCGAGCGTTTCGCGGCCTACGAGAATAACGGCGACTGGGCCTGGGGCCAGGCCGAGAGCGACGGCTATGTCGGCTATGTGCCGCGCGCCTGCCTGATGCCGGCGGGCCCGGCGCCGACCCACCGCGTCGCCCAGCCGATGAGCCATGTCTACCCCGTGGCGGAGTTGAAGTCCCGGCCGATCGGCTGGCTGAGCTATGGCGCCCTGGTCCGGGTCGAGGGGGCGGAGGCCGGCTTTGCGGCGCTGTCGACCGGGGGCTTCGTCCCGGCGCCGCATCTGGCCCGGCGCGAAGCCGCCGCCGAGGACTGGGTGGCGGAAGCGGAGCGCCTGCTCGGCGCGCCCTATCTCTGGGGCGGGCGGGGGGCGACCGGGCTCGACTGCTCGGCGCTGGTGCAACTGGCGCTGGCGGCGGCGGGGCGCGGCTGCCCGCGCGATTCGGACATGCAGGAGGCGGAGTTGGGCCGCACCCTGGCGCCGGAGGCGGAACCGGAGCGGGGCGACCTGATGTTCTGGCGGGGCCATGTGGGCATCATGCTGGACGCGACCCGGCTGTTGCATTGCAACGCCCACCACATGGCGGTGGCGATCGAGGCGCTGGAGACCGCGCGGGCGCGGATGCTGGCCGCGGGCAAGGGCCCGGTCACCCGTCATGCCCGTCTCGACGCCGCCGCCGGAGATCGCTAAACTCCGGCGCAATTCACCAGCGAGAGGCAGGAGCATGAACAGGGGGGCTACCTGGTGCGCGCGGGCGATGCTCACCCTATCGGCCTTGCTGGCCGGTGGCTGCGTCACCACCGAGGGCGCGGCGCGGGAAGAGGTGGCGGCGGCGGGCGACGGCGCCGTGCCGCTGCCCCCGATACGGCCGGACCGGACAGCGGATGGGGACGGGGACGGGGCCATCGTAGCCAGCGGTGACTTCGACGCCTGGAAGGCCGATTTCCGCGAGCACGCACTGGCCGCCGGGATCACCGGCGAGGTGTTCGATGCCGCCTTCGCCGGGGTCGCCGTCAACGCGCGGGTGCTCGAGCTGGACCGCTACCAGCCGGAATTCGTCCGGCCGATCTGGGAGTATCTCGACAGCGCCGTCTCCGGGAGCCGGATTAGCGATGGCCGGGCGCGCGCCGCCGAGCAGGGCCGGACCCTGCGCGACATCGAGCAACGCTACGGCGTCGATCTCGGCATCGTGGCGGCGATCTGGGGTATCGAGAGCGCCTATGGAATCGATCTCGGCGCGATCCCGGTGATCGAGAGCCTGGCGACGCTCGCCTTCGAGGGGCGGCGGCGCGATTTCGCCGAGGCGCAACTGATCGCCGCCCTGCGCATCCTGCAAGCGGGCGACGTGGCGCCGGCGCGCCTGGTCGGCTCCTGGGCCGGGGCGATGGGGCACACCCAGTTCATCCCGGCCAGCTACGAGGCCTACGCGGTCGATTTCACCGGCGACGGCAAGCGCGACGTGTGGAGCGACGATCCGGCCGACGCGCTGGCCTCGACCGCCAACTACCTGTCAACGTTCGGCTGGCAGCGGGCCGAGCCCTCGGTGATCGAGGTCGCGTTGCCCGAGGGGTTCGACTACCGGCTGGCCGACGACGAAACCCGGAAATCCACCGCCGGGTGGGAGGCGCTGGGGGTGCGGCGCGCCAGCACGGGGCAGCTTCTGCCCTCGGATGCGGTGACCCTGCTGCTGCCCGCCGGCGCGCAGGGGCCGGCCTTCGCGGTCTACCCGAACTTCCGGGTGATCAAGCGCTACAACAACGCCACCTCCTATGCCCTGGCGGTGGCGCTGCTGGCCGGGCGGATCGACAGCTCGATCGCCTTCGGCCTGCGCACCGCGATGGGCTGGCCCCGCGGCGACCGGCCGCTGAGCGGGAGCGAGACCGAGGAGCTGCAACGCCGGCTGACCGAGCTGGGCTATCCGACGCAAGGGATCGACGGCATCGTCGGGCCGATCACCCGCAGCGCGATCCGTGGCTTTCAGGCCGACAAGGAGTTGATTCCGGACGGTTACGTCTCGGCGGCGCTGCTGGAGCGGGTACGCGCCGCCGCCGGGGGCTGAAGGCGCGCGACCGGACCATGGACAGCAGAAAAAAGACGCGGCTGAACGTCTCGGCCGGAATCGCCTCGGTCGCGGTCGCGCTGGTGCTGGTCGCGGCCAAGAGCTGGGCCTGGGCCGAGACCGGCGCCTTGTCGGTGGCGGCCAGCCTGGTCGATTCGGCGCTGGATCTCGTGGTCTCGATCGCCAATCTCGCCGCCATCCTCTACGCCGCCAAGCCCGCCGACGAGGACCACCGCTTCGGCCACAACTCGATCGAGGACATCGCCGCGCTGGCCCAGGCGGTGATGGTCGCCACCGCCGGGGTGGCGCTCGGCTGGCGCGGCGTCGAGCGGCTGCTATCACCGCAGCCGCTGGCCGCCGAGAGCGCCGGAATCGCGGTGATGGTGCTGTCCGTCGCGCTGACCGGCGTGCTGGTCTGGTGGCAGCGGCGGGTGGCGCGGCAGACCGGCTCGAAGGTGGTGGCGGCGGATTCGCTGCACTACCTCTCGGACCTGCTGCCCACCGCGGGAGCGATCGTCGCGCTGGGCGCGTCGGCGCTGTTCGGCGTGGTGCGGCTGGATTCAGTGGTCTCGCTGGTGGCGGCGGTTGTCCTGCTGCGGGGTGCGTGGAAGATCGGCGGCAGTGCCTTCTCCGCCCTGATGGACCGCGAAGCCCCGGCCGAGGTCGAGCGCCGGATCGCCGGGGTGGTCGAGAACTTCCCCGATATCCGCGGCTTCCACGACCTCAAGACCCGGGTCTCCGGCAGCCGGACCTTTGTCCAGCTCCATATCGAACTGGACGGCAGCCAGCCTTTGCTCGACGCCCACGAGATCGGCGCCCGGCTGCGCCGAAGCATTCTGATGGCGGTGCCGGGCTCGGAGGTGATCATCCACATGGATCCGATCGGCGCCGACGGCGTGGTCAGATGACGAAGTCGAACCCCGCTTCCAGGTCGCCGTCGTCCCGGCGCGCGGGCGTGATCGACGCCGCCGCCTGCGCCGCGCCGCCAAGGCGGCGGAACAGGAAGTCGCGTTGGTTCAGCGGGTGGTCCTTCAGGTAGATCTGGGTGATCAGTTCGCTGCCGTCGGCGCGCTGGATGCGGGCATGGATATGCGGTGTGCGGCCGGGATATTCGACCGGCAGGATGGTGCGGAAACGGTAGCGGCCTTGCGCTTCGGTCCGGGTCACGCCGTAGCCCTGGAAGTCCGGGTCGCGCGGGCGGGTCTGCGAGACGTCGCCGCTGTGCAAGTAGCGCCCGTTGGCGTCGCACTGCCAGATCTCGATCAGGGCGCCGGCAATAGGCGCGCCGTCGCCCCCGAGGACCCGGCCCGACAGGTGCATCACCTCGCTGCCGGCGGCGCGGACCCGGCCCGCGACCTTGACCAGATCCCAGTCGGTATCGGTGAGACGGTCGGCGGGAGGCGGGTAGAACGGGCCGGTGGATTGTGGCGGGGTCGGGAAAAGCGCCGCGGCGGCTGGGCGGACGAGGCCGAGGAAGGCGCCGGCGGAACCAAGGATTCGCAACAGCGTGCGGCGCGGCAGGGATGCGGCCATGATCGGGCCTCCTTGCATGCAAAGATGGGGCTCCGACAGCCCGTGGCAAACGCCGCCGCGGCCCGGCGATGTCGCGATATGGCTGACCAATGTCGCTGCTTCCGCAGCACGGGTTTGCGCTTGCCACCAGATTGCGTCTAGCTTTTCGGAAACGCCGATGATGGGCCAGAGACAGGGACAGATGATGAAGACGCATGCGCGGGCGGTTGTTGTCGGGGGTGGGGCTGTCGGCGCCTCGATTGCCTATCACCTGGCCAAGGCGGGCTGGGACACGGTGCTGCTGGAGCGCGACGAGCTGACCTGCGGGTCCACCTGGCACGCCGCCGGGCTGCTGCCGCTGTTCAACATGGGCTATGCGACGACCCATATCCACGACTACTCGGTCAAATTCTACCATGAGATCCAGGAAGAGACCGGGCTCAATTCGGGCTTCAGTGTGGTCGGCAACCTGCGCATGGCGCAGACCCGGGCGCGGATGGACGAGTACATGCTCTACGCCTCGGTCGCCGAGACCGCGGGCATCCCCTTCGAATGGCTGACCGCGGGCGACATCAAGGACCGCTGGCCGCTGGTGCGCACTGAGGATCTGCTCGGCGCGATCTACCACCCGACGGACGGCTACATCAACTCGGCCGACGTGACCCAGGCGATGGCCA
>JACZTQ010000013.1 GCA_022573605.1 Pseudomonadota bacterium
TCACCCGCAACTTCCGCCAGCTCGATATCAAGGTGCCGCTCTACCAGTCGCACGGCGTCGCCTCGAAGAGCTACATCGAGCTTGCCGGGGAGGCGGCGGAGGGCGTGCGCCTGCCCGCCTCGGCGCTGCTGGTCGCCAGCATGCTGGCCGACGACGACCCGCAGAAAGCGGTCGTGGTCGGCTATCGCGACGCCTACGAGGCGGCCACCGGCAACCCGGTCTCGACCTTCGGCGGCCACGCCTATGACGCCTTCCACATGCTGGTGGCGGCGATCGAGCGGGCCGGGTCCGCCGACCCGGCGGCGATCCGCGCCGAGCTCGAGAAGACCTCGGGCTTCATGGGCACCGCCGGCGAGGTGAACATGTCGCCGAGCGACCATCTCGGCCTCGACCTGACCGCCTTCCGGATGCTCGAGATCAAGGGCGGTGAGTGGACCATCGTCGAGTAACGGTCTTTGGGCGGGGCGTTGCGCGCGCCCCGCCGTTAGAGCCTTACCGGTGATCCCTGCCGCGCCCGGCAGCATCGTCACAGCCCTCTCCCCCGGCCCCTCTCCCGGAGGGAGAGGGGGGCGCTAGCGGCCGGGGCGGCACGATTGGCGGGCCGGACCCGGCCGCGGAGGACGAGATGTCCGAACTGCTGCAATTCCTGCTGTCCGGGATCACCGTGGGCGCGGTCTACGCCCTCGTCGCGCTGGGCTTCACCATCATCTTCAACGCCTCCGGCGTGATAAACTTCGCCCAGGGCGAGTTCGTCATGCTGGGCGGCATGAGCACGGTGTTCCTGCTCGACGCCGGGGTGCCGATGCTGCCCGCCGCGGTGGCCGCCATCGCGATCGCCTGCGCCGTCGGCATCGCGCTGAACAAGCTGGCGATCCAGCCCGCCCGCGGGGCCTCGGTGGTGACCCTGATCATCATCACCATCGGCGCCTCGATCTTCCTGCGCGGCGCCGCCCAGATCGTCTTCGACAAGCAGATCCACCGCTTCGAAAGCTTCTCCGGCGACGAGCCCTTCGTGATCGGCGGCGCCACCATCCTGCCGCAGAGCCTGTGGGTGATGGCCGGCGCCGTGGCGGTCTTTGCCGGGCTCTATCTCTTCTTCACCCGCTCGCTGCTGGGCAAGGCCGTGCTGGCCACCGCCAACAACCCGCTGGCGGCAAGGCTGGTGGGGGTGAACACCAACTTCGTGATGACGCTCAGCTTCGCGATGTCGGCGGCGATCGGCGCCTTCGCCGGGGTGCTGGTCACGCCGATCACCCTGACCAGCTACGACATCGGCATCGCCCTGGCGCTGAAGGGCTTCGCCGCCGCCGTGCTGGGCGGCATGGGCAACCCCTTCGGGGCGCTGGTCGGCGGGCTGCTGGTCGGCCTGATCGAGGCGATGACGGCGGGCTATATCAGCTCCGCCTACAAGGATGCCGCCGCCTTCATCGTCATCCTGGCGGTATTGTTCGTGATGCCGCACGGCATTTTCGGGCGGGCAACGGTCGAGCGGGTCTGAGCGGTGCGGACCCTGTCGCCGAAGTACGCCACCCTGATCGCGCTGATCGCGCTGATCGCGCTGGCGCCGCTGTTCTTCCCGAGCACCTTCTACTACCGCATCGGGGCGCTGATTTTCATCAACGGGCTGGCGGTGATCGGGCTGGTGGTGCTGATCGGCTACGCCGGGCAGATCAGCCTGGGCCACGCCGGGTTTGCCGGCATCGGCGCCTACGCCTGCGCCCTCGGCCCGATCCATCTCGGGCTGGCGCCGGTCTTGAGCCTGGTCCTCGGCGCCGTGCTGTCGGGCGCGATCGCCTGGCTGGTCGGGCGGCCGATCCTGCGCCTGCGCGGCCACTACCTGGCGGTGGCGACGCTGGGCTTCGGCATCCTGATCTACATAGTGCTGAACAACGAGGCCCAACTGACCGGCGGCCCGGACGGCATGCCGGTCGAGGGCCTGGGCCTGCGCGGGCTGCTCGAATCGGCCGGTTTCGCGGTCAAGGCCTCCAAGCTCTGGTACTGGCTCGCGGCCCTGGTGATGCTGGCCGGCGCGCTGCTGGCGCTGAACCTCCACGACAGCCCGACCGGCCGGGCGCTGCGCTCGCTGCACGACTCGGAGGTGGCGGCCCACACGGTCGGCATCGATGTCGCCCGATACAAACTGACCGCCTTCGTGATCTCGGCCGTCTACGCCTCGGTGGCGGGCTCGCAGATCGCCCTGATGAACGAGTTCGTCTCGCCCGATATCGCCGGCTTCCTGCACTCGATCGAGCTTTTGACCATGACCGTGCTGGGGGGGGCGGCGATGGTCTTCGGGGCGGTGATCGGGGCCACCATCCTGACCGCGCTGCCCCAGGTGCTGACCGCGCTTCAGGACTTCGAGCATATCGTGCTGGGCCTGATCATGATGCTGGTGATGATCTTCATGCCCGAGGGGCTGGTGCCCAGCCTGGCCCGGCTGGTGCGCCGGAGGCCGCGATGAGCCTGCTCTCGGTGACCGGGCTCGGCATCGGGTTCGGCGGGCTGACCGCCGTCGGCAAGGTCGATTTCTCGGTCGAGCCGGGCGAGATCGTCTCGCTGATCGGCCCCAACGGCGCCGGCAAGACGACGCTGTTCAACATGATCTCGGGGCTCTACCTGCCGGACCGCGGCCGGGTCACCCTGGACGGCGAGGACGTCACCGCGATGGCGCCGCATCGTCTCGCCGCCCGCGGCCTGTCGCGCACCTTCCAGAACCTCCAGGTGTTCCTGCGGATGACGGTGCTGGAGAACGTGATGGCCGGGCGTCACCTGGCCGAGCGCGGCCCGATCCTCGCCGACCTGCTCGCCCTGCCCGGCTCGCGCCGGCGCAGCCGCGCGACCGAGGCGGCGGCGCGCAAGCTGCTGGCCCGGGTCGGGCTCGAGCGCGGCGCCGAGAGGGACGCCTCGGAGCTGCCCTACGGCGCCCTGAAACGGCTCGAGATCGCCCGGGCGCTGGCGTCCGGGCCCCGGCTGCTGCTGCTCGACGAGCCGGCGGCGGGCTGCAACGCGGTCGAGACCGGGGAGGTCGATCAACTGATCGCCCGGATCGCCGGCGAGGGCATCGCCATCCTGCTGGTCGAGCACGACATGAAGCTGGTGATGAAGATCTCGAACCACATCATCGTGCTGGACCACGGCGAGAAGATCGCCGAGGGCGCGCCCGGCGAGGTGGCGCGCAACCCGAAGGTCATCGAGGCCTACCTGGGTTCCCAGGGTGGCAAGGAGGCGGCCGGTGCTCTCGATTGAGGGATTGCGCAGCAAATACGGCCGCATCGAGGTGCTGCATGGCATCGATCTCGAGGTCGGATCGGGCGAGATCGTCACCGTCGTCGGCGCCAACGGGGCCGGCAAGACCACGCTGTTGCGCTGTCTTTCCGGGGTCCAGCCCGTCGCCGCCGGGACGATCACCTTCCGGGGCGAGGACATCTCGCGCCTGCCCGCCCACCGCCGTGTCGGGCTCGGGCTGGCCCAGTCGCCCGAGGGGCGCCAGATCTTCACCAACCTGACGGTCGAGGACAACCTGCGCCTCGGCGCCTACCTCTACAGCGACGACCGGGTCGACACCGACATGGCCGACGCCTTCGCGATGTTCCCGGTGCTCCGGGAGAAGCGCAACCTGAACGCGGGCGGCCTGTCGGGCGGCCAGCAGCAGATGCTCGCCATCGCCCGGGCCCTGATGGCGCGCCCGGTCTGCCTGTTGCTGGACGAGCCGAGCATGGGGCTGGCGCCGATCCTGGTCGATCAGATCCTCGAGGTGGTCAAAAACCTGCGCAGCCTTGAGGTCACGACGCTGCTGGTCGAGCAGAACGCTTTTGCGGCGCTGTCGATCGCCGATCGCGGCTATGTGATGGAGACCGGGCGCATCACCATGTCCGGCCCGGCCGAGGAGCTGATCGCCGACCCGCGCGTGCGCGCGGCCTATCTGGGGATCTGAGCGACCCAGGGGGGCGAAGCGTTGCCCATGCAGAGCCCGGCCCGGCAACCCGTAGGGTGCGCATTTTGCGCACCGCTCATGTGGGTTGGGGCGGGGGTGGTGCGGGCGGTGGTGCGCAGAATGCGCACCCTACGCGATGCCCGGTCATGCAACTGTGGATTTCAATCCGGCGTAAGTGGGCCGCCCCTCATCCGGCAGGTGCAACCGCCGCAGAATCGGATAGACTGCGCGCCAATGCAACGCAGCGGGCGGGAGCAAGAACGGTCATGGTCGAACTGCAAGCAGGCGACGGGCACACATTCGGGGCCTATCGGGCGCAACCCGACGGCGACATTCGCGCCGGGCTGGTCGTCATTCAGGAGATATTCGGCGTCAACAGCCATATCCGCAACGTCGCCGACCGTTTTGCGGCGGCGGGCTTCGATGCCCTCGCGCCGGCGCTGTTCGACCGCGCCGAGCGCGGCTTGGAGCTTGGCTATCAGCCCGACGATATCGACCGCGGGCGCGCGGTGCGGGGGCAGCTATCGAATGACCAGGCGCTGCTCGATGTGGATGCGGCGATCGGGTTTCTGGCCCAAACCGGGCGGCCGGTTGCCGTGGTCGGCTATTGCTGGGGCGGCTCGCTGGCCTGGGCGGCGGCGACCCGGCTGCAAGGACTGGCCGGAGCAATCTGCTACTACGGCGGCGAGATCGCGAAGATGGCGGACGAGCTGCCGCTCTGCCCGGTGATGCTGCATTTCGGCAAGACCGATCACTCGATACCGATGGAGGACGTCGAGACCGTGCGGGCGAAGCATCCCACCTTGCCGCTGTACACCTACTCCGCGGGGCATGGTTTCAGTTGCGACGAGCGTGGGTCCTTCCATGCCCTCAGCGCGGAGGTGGCGCTCAACCGGACCGTGGAGTTCCTCAACACCCATACCGGCGGCGGCTGAGTGCGTTTACACAGGTAGAGCCACGTCATGCTCGTGCTTGACACGGGCATCCAGTTCTTACGCGGTGAATTCAAGGACTGGATTGCCGGATCAAGTCCGGCAATGACAACTTGGAGTGCGACTCTATTCGAATGGAGATCGCTCCAGAAACGCCTGCAAGTTGATCACCGCCCAGAGCCGGGCGGAATGGTCTTTCTTGCCGCTCCGGTGCTCCGACCAGAGCGTCTCCACGGCTCGGGGACTAACCAGATCGTGCCGGCGCAAGGCCGCCCCCGAGAGCAGGTCGCCGGCCCAGTCGCGCAGCGGCGCGCGCAGCCAGTCCCCGATCGGCACCGCGAAGCCCTGCTTGGGCCGCTCGATCATGCCGCGCGGCACATATTTGTAGAGCACCTGGCGCAGCAGGTGCTTGCCCTGCCCGCCGGCCAGTTTCATGCCCATCGGCAGCGACCAGGCGAATTCGGCGACGCGGTGATCCATCAGCGGCACCCGGGCCTCGAGCGAGACCGCCATCGAGGCCCGGTCGACCTTGGTCAGGATATCGTCCGCCAGGTAGGTCATGGCGTCGAGATACTGCATCCGCTCGACCGGATCGGGGCAGAGCGCCCCGGCCTCGTCCCAGGCGCTGCCCCAGGTCTCGCGGGCGCCCGGGACGACATCCTCCGGGGCGGCCCAGGCGGACACCACATGGCGGTAGAAATCTTGCGGCCCGGCGCCGATCGCAGCGGCGAATTTGCGCGCCTTCTCGCCGGCTTGCGGCAGCGACGGCATCAGGTGGGGCCACAGCCGCGCCGGAACCGCGCCGAGCCCGCCCGCCAGGACGCGGCGCACCGGTCCCGGCAAGGCCCAGATCCGGCGCAGCCGCCCGGCCGCCTCGATGTAGCGGTTGTAGCCGGCGAAGAGCTCGTCGCCGCCGTCGCCCGACAGCGCCACCGTGACCTGTTCGCGGGTCATGCGCGAGACCAGCCAGGTCGGTATCTGCGAGGCGTCGGCGAACGGCTCGTCGTAGATCTGCGGCAGTTTCGGGATCACCTCCCTCGCCTCTTCGGGGGTCAGGATCAGTTCGTGATGCTCGGTGCCGAGATGGGCGGCCACGGCCCGCGCGTGCCTGGCCTCGTCGTAGCCGGACTGGCGGAACCCGATGGTGAAGGTCTTCACCGGCCGGTCGGACTGCGCCTGCATCAGCGCCGTGACGGTGGAACTGTCGACCCCGCCGGAGAGAAAGGCGCCGAGCGGCACGTCGGCGACCATGCGCCGGCGCACCGCATCGCGCAGCAGGTCGTCCAGCGCCTCGACCGCCTCCGCCTCGCTGCCGGCAAAGGGTGCCGCATGCGCGGCGCGGACAACGTCGGCCAGCCGCCACCAGGCCCGCAGCTCGGGCGCGCCGCCCGGCGATATCTCCAGCAGATGCCCGGCTTCGAGCTTGCGCGCGGCCATACCGCCATAGAGGACCGGCTTGATGGTCACGAGATGGACGATATCCGGCTTCAGCCGGCGGAAAGTGCGTAGATCTCCCAAAAACTGCGCAACTCCGCGACCGGATTGGTCTTGTGCCGATGCGTGCCGAGCCGGTGGAGATGAAACCCAGACCCGGCAAGTTCCCGCTCCGACGCGATATCCATGGGAGCGGCGATATGCACCTCATAACCTGCTTCAACCGCCGCCAGCATCACCGGAAGGCGGTGCGAAATTAGAAAATCCAGGTCATTGATCACGAACAGGAGGCGGCCCGCACGGAACCGGCAATCGCGGCCCATGCGGGTCTGCCGGTTCAGTCGCCTCCCTGATTGTTACCACCCGAGTTACCCGGATCCCCATCTGGATCCCCTTCAGAGCCGTTGCCACGACCAGCATCGTTGCCGCCGCCTTCGCCGCCGCTGCCGCTGCTGCTGCCGGCGCTGCCGCTGCCATCGTTACCATCCTGTCCGCGGTCCCCCGCTCCCGGCGAAGGCCCGCCCGACAGCGCACCGACCGGCCGCTCGAGCAGACATGCGATATCCCAGGCCAAGCACTCATCAACGGATTGGCTTGCCATGGCGCGGGTCTGCCGCGCCGTATTTCCCGCGCCATCGGGAGCGCCGCCCGAGGTTCCGGTAACCGCACATGCGCCAAGAACCCCGATGGTGGACGATAGCAGGATCAACTTGAGCGGCCGCGCGAATTTGAACGCCCAATATTTCCCGATAACGTCACGCCGGATAAGCTTAGAACGAGTTGTCATCACTGAGTCACGCCCCACAAGGTCTGTCAGTTTCATTTTGCCATCCCACATATTCATCTTCTGCATTTGCCGCTTTGCCGCGCTACAAGTTAACTACAGTTTTAAATGTATTTAAATTAGGGTAAAATTGCGGTTTAATTTAGTTTCGCAAAAAATTGTGCCTCGTATTTAGGAATTTATTAATTTAATTTTTAGAATACTCAAATCGAAGCCGTTTCGGAGGTCGAGTGAATGTGGACAGAACTATGGTTGTTTGAGTTCGCCGAGAGGATTCAAGACCTCCGAGATGAGGCATCAATGAATACTTTTTACACAGCCGCAACGCACCTAGATGATGCGATGGCGGAATGTCGCCTTATCCGCGAGGTCGGATTTGCCTATCTAACCGTGATTGAAGATATTTATGGGGATGCTCTGCACTCGCCTGAAATAGTAATTTTCCCTGCCGAGAGGGTAAAAAGAATTATATTCTATCAAGGTTACAAGGTAGGCAATCATTGCCCAGAGGGCGATGCCGAATAAAGGGCGGTGGATTCAGCCGTGAAGCGCGACAACGCCGCCTGCGTCACCGCAAGGCGGTGGGACACCAGAAACGCCAGGTCATTGATCACGAACAGAAGGCGGCCTCGCGCAGAACCGGACATGGCAACGTCATTCCTTGAGGTGGTCTCGGAAACTGGACAGTTTGGCAGCCAGGTTAAGGTTTGACCGGTTGCCGGTCATGGCGCCGGAATCCTGCGTATCACGTCCTGGCGCGGTTGTGGAGCCGGATCGGGCGGGGGCGGGCCGCGCTCGACAGCGCGGCCGGTTTGGTATTGGATCGGGCGCGGGAAAACCCTCGGCGCCGGGGCCGCTTCAGCGATGGGCTTTTCGACATGAAAAACAAGGTCGAAAAAGTCATCGAGGATTTCGGCAACGAATGGACCTCGTACAGCCAGGAAGAGATCTCCCCGGAGGAATTGCGCCATTCCTTCGACGAATACTTCAGCATCGTCGATTTTGCCGCGCTGCCCGAGGGTTGCGTCGCCGCCGATGTCGGATGCGGATCAGGCAGATGGGCGAAACTCGCCGCCCCCCTGGTCGGGACGCTGTACTGTGTCGAGCCCTCGTCGGCGATCGAGGTGGCCCGGCGAAACCTCGCCGATGCCCGCAATGTCCGCTTCATCAACAGCGATCTGGAGTCGATGCCGATCGACGACGCCTCGCTCGACTTCCTCTACTGCCTCGGCGTCCTGCACCATGTCCCGGACCCCCAGGCCGGCATCTTGTCCTGCGCCGCGAAGCTGAAACCCGGCGGCCGGATGCTGGCCTATCTCTATTACCGCTTCGACTTCCAGCCGCTCTGGTTCAGGGCGCTGTGGCGGGTCTCCGATCTGCTCCGGCGGCTGATCAGCCGTCTGCCTTACGGCCTGAAACTGGTCACCACCTGGCTGATCGCGGTTCTGGTCTACCTGCCCCTGGCGAGGCTGAGCGGGGTGTTCGAGCGCCTCGGCGCCGATGTGACGCACTTCCCGCTCAGCTATTACCGCCGCCGGAGCGTCTACGCCATGAAGACCGATGCGCTGGACCGGTTCGGAACCTCGCTCGAGCTCAGGTTCACCCAGCCCGAGATCAGGGCGATGTTCGAGCGGGCCGGGTTCGAGAGCATCGAGTTCAGCCCCGGCAAGCCCTATTGGTGCGTCACCGGGATCAAAGCCGGATAATACCGGTGGCCGGCTCCGATACCCCCGGCCGAGCAGCACCCGGCGGCGGTGTTGCAAGCCTCCCCCCCCGACCCCTTCTCCGGGGCTTACGCGGCCGCGCCTGCGGCCACGGTCCCCTGCGAAGCCCAGAGGGAGTGGGGGGCGAAATCGGCGGGGGCGGGGCGGTATTCCGATGCGCACCGATCCGAACTGTCGATCCGGGAGCCGCCGACACCGGTCCCCCCGGCGCGCACATCCCTGTCACGGCACCGGACCCTTGCCGGCCCGGCCGGCGAACCCGTCGCGGGCTCCGGCCCAGAGCAACCGCAGCCGGGTCCGGCGTTCGCCGCGCCAGAGCACCGTGATCAAGACTTCCTGAGCGGCGCGCATCAGGATGTAGAGGTAGCCCAGCGCCCCGCGCCGGTTGCGCCGTGTCACCAGGATCAGGTTGCGCAGGTGATAATACGAATACCAGGCCGGCTTGTCGGTGATATGGATCACCCGTCCGGGCAGCCGGATCGCCCGGTATTCCATCGTATCGTTGAAGATCGCGTCGCGGCTTTGCAATTGCCGCCAGCCGTGGCGATGCAGCAACCAGCCGTAGCCCATGTCCTCCCATCCCATCCAGAGATCGGCCCAGACGGTCAGGCCCGCGCGCACCGGCGCCAGGCTGTAGAGGGCGCCGTTCGAACTGCTCCAGGTCAACTCTTCGCCGTCCCGGTCCGGCGGCTCGGCGAGGCCGCGCATGGGAACCGGCGCCAACGACCGCTGTCCCGCATCCCAGGTGCCTCCCCGGTTCGGATAGCAGCGGGATGGATAGACCGCGCCGACGCGGTCCTGCCCGCGCGCCGTCTCCAGCAGCCGGCCGACCGCGGCCGGATCGACCTCGCCGTCGTGATTGACGGTGTAGCACCAGTCGGCGTCGCACGCCGCCGCCAGCGCCAGGCGCCGCGCCAGGTTGCCCGCGGACCCCAAATTCGTCTCCGCATTCTCGAACCGCACCGGCCAGCCTTGACGCCCGATCTCGCCGGCGATCCTGCCGGTTGACAGGGAATCGACCACGATCACCGCGCCGAACGGCGCTGCGCCGGAGTCGAAGACCCCCCGCAGCAGCGCGATGACGGCTTCGTCCGAACGATAGGCCGAGATCGCCAGCACGACCCGGCCGAGCGGGCTCTCGCTGGCGCCCCGGCCGGTCATTCCGGTTCGCCACCGGCGAAGTAAGCCAAGGTCCGCGACAGGCCGTCGCGCAGGGTGACCCGGGGCCGGATGCCGAATTCGTCCTCGAGCCGGGTGACGTCGGCCCGGATTCGGCGAATGTCGTTCGGCCAGGCGCCGTGATCCTCGACCGCAATCGCCCGGCCCGTCAGCCCCTCCAGCGCGGCCAGCAGCGCATTGATGCTGTGCTCCTCGCCGGTGCCGACGTTGTAGAGCGTGCGCCGGCTGCCGGCCAGGACCGCCAGAAACGCCCGCACCGCGTCCGCGACATAGACGAAGTCGCGGCTCTGCTTGCCGTCGCCGTAGCGCTTCACGCCCAACCCGTTGGCCGCGGCATGGCAGAACTTGCAGGTGACGTTGGCATAGGGATGGTCGACCGCCTGGCGCGGCCCGTAGACGTTGAACAGCCTCAGGCTGACATGCGAAAAACCATGCAGGTGTCCGTAGATCGACAGCAGATGCTCGCCCGCCAGCTTGGTCAGGGCGTATACGCTCAGCGGCGCCGGCGGCGCCGTCTCGTCCAGCACCGGGGCCGGCTGATTGCCGTAGACCGTCGAGCTGGAGGCAAACACGATCCGGCCGACCCCCGATGCGGCGGCGAACTCGATCACCCGCGCCAGCCCCCCGAGGTTCACCTCGGCGTAGCGGTCGTACTCGCGCAGGCTGTCGGGCCCGCTGATCAGGGCCGCCAGGTGCAGCACCGCGTCGACCTCGCCGATCGCCGCCGCGTGCCGGGCGATGTCGCGCACATCCGCCTCGATCACCCGGGCCGCGCTCGCCGCCGCCGAGAGATTGGCCCGCCGGCCGGAGCTGAAATCGTCCAGGATCACAACCTCGTGGCCGCCATCGACCAGGGCATCGCAGATATGCGAGCCGACGAAACCGGCGCCGCCAGTGACCAGATATCGCTTGCGCATGCCCTACCGACCGAGATCCGTTTCGCTCAACCGCCGCCATCACAACGGCGCGCCGTGCCGGTGACCGGCCCCCACTGAGTGGCCCAGCCAGAGTGTTAGTGCAGGACCGGCCGCAGGTCCATCGGCATGATGGCATCGGGGGCCGGTGGCCTGCGGCGGAGCGCACCGGGCGGGCGGATTGCTTGCACTCGACAGGTGAACATTGCACATACGGGGTCAGCCAGCGGGCTGATTGCACGGCGACAGTCAACCCCGAAACCGGCCGCATGCAGCGTTGAGAGCCTTTGACACCGTGAACCGGACCGCCAGAAATCTCAATCTGTTCACCGAAATCGCGGCGCTGGCCGCTGCCCCGGCGATGATGATCGCGGGCTTCGTCGTGTTCGGAACCATCGCCGCGGCGCAGTTCCGGATCTACAACATCCAGGCAGACTACGCCGCCGGAGTGGCGACGGCGCTCGTGCTCCTGGCGCTGATCTACTTCTGGCCGGCCCCCGCCGCTCACCGCCGGGTCCTGATGTTGCTGTGGCTGGTGCGCACCGGCGTCACCCTGGGGGTCATGCTGGCCTACGAGGCACAGTACGGGCTCGACGCCGCCGGCTACTACCTGGCCGGAACAGCCCTGAACGACCCCGCCGCGCAACTGGAGTTCGGCCAAGGCACCCCGAACATTGCGGCGTTCGTCGGCCTGCTCTCCAACATCACGGAATCTTACAACGCCCAGAAGGTGATCTTCAGCTATGTCGGTCTGATCGCCGTCTATATCTTCTACCGGGCGGCCACCATATGCTTGGGCCACGACAATATCGTTGCCCTCTACGCGCTCGGCCTGTTGCCGAGCCTGCTGTTCTGGAGCTCGATCCTGGGCAAGGATCCCATCGTGCTGCTGGGGATCGCGATCTACAGCTACGGTGTCGCGGGGCTGATCGTGCGCCAGAAAATGTCGATGCTCGCCTATGTCGTGATCGGGCTGCTGATCGCCTCGTTCATCCGTGTCTGGCTCGGGATCATCTTCGCTACCCCACTGATCATCACATATGTGATGTCCAGCCGCTCCCCGGTCCTGACCAAGCTGGTATTTCTGGTGATCGCCATTCCGGGCTTTCTGCTCACGCTCCAGGGCTTTTCGGAACAATTCAGTCTGGAGACCACGCAGGACCTGGTCACCACCACCGACCAGATCTCGACGGCGTGGGCCCATGGCGGCTCGTCGCAGCAGATCGAGAGAGGCTTCGACTCGATTCCCTCGATGATCGCCTTCATGCCGATCGGAGCCTTCACGGCGCTGTTCCGGCCGCTGCCGTTCGAGGTGCCCAATGCTTTTGGCCTGATGGCGGGCCTGGAGAACATGTACATACTGGTGCTTTTCGTGGTCGGGCTGCTGCGAGGCGGCATCGGCCGGTTGCGCCAGCCGATTCTACTATGGGCCCTGATCACGCTGCTTGTCTGGGGCGCCACCTACGGCTTCGTATCCTACCAGAACCTCGGGTCGGCGTTTCGCTTCCGGGTGCAGGTCGTGCCGATCCTGCTTCTGCTAGGCCTCTATCTGACCTACGCGCCTCGTCTGGCGCCGCCGCGATTCATCCGGCCGGGATCGCCACCGGCGCCGGCGGGCGATGCGCGGCCTCCGGCAGCGCATCCGCCGGGCTGAGCGAAGCGGGCCGAGTTGACTTTCGCAATCCGGTAAGGGAATGTTCGCGACCCCGCGCAAGGCCGTCGCCGGGCGTCAACAACATCAATTGGCTGGATGGCGCCGGTCCGCCAGGCGCCGGCGCCGGCAGGAAGAAGCCGCGGCAATGCGTGTTCTCTACCTCTGCTACGATGGTTTGCTCGAACCGCTGATACAATCGCAGGTTCTCGCCTACCTCGAGCGGCTCTCCCGGCATCACGAAATCACCCTGGTGACGTTCGAAAAACCCGCCGATCTGGGCCGGCCGGAAGAGATCGCCGCGCTCCGGCGGCGCTGCGCCGGCTCCGGCATCCGCTGGGTTGCACGACGCTACCACCACCGGCCGCGCCTGCTTGCGACGCTGTACGATCTCGCGGTGTTCCTGGTCACCGCGATGCGCGAATGCCGCCGCGGGCGGGCCGAGCTGATCCATGCGCGCGGCTACATCGCGGTCTTTGTCGCGCTCGCCACCGGCTGGCTGCTGCGCCGCCCCTACATTTTCGACATGCGGTCCTTCTGGCCCGACGAGATGGTCAGCGCCGGGCGCATGGCGATGGGATCGCCGCTCTACCGGGTGCTGAAACGGGCCGAGCGGTTCTGCCTGAAGCGCGCCAGGGCGGTTGTCGTGTTGACCGAAGCGGCGGTCGCGCATCTCTCCGCCCTGCCGGAGCTCGGGCCTGACCGGGTCAGCTACACGGTGATCCCCACCTGCGCCGATACCGGCCGGTTCCGGCCGCGCCCGGATCGCGCCTCCCCGGTCCAGCCGCGGCTGTTCGCGACCCTGGGGACGGTGATCGGGGGCTGGTTCCTGATGGACTGGCTGTTCGCCTTCTGGTCGGCCTCGCTGGCGGCGTTCCCGGAGCTCCGCTTCCGGATCGTCTCGCGCGACGACGCCGGGGCGATCCGGGCCGCCGGCGCGGCTTACCCGGCGGTGCTGGAGCGCCTCGAGATCGGCGGCCTGCCGCCCGCCGGGATGCCGGCGGCGGTGGCCGAGTTCGACGTCGGGGCGATGTTCTTCACGGCGGATTTCTCCAAGCTCGGGAGTTGCCCCACCCGGATGGGCGAGATGCTCGCCTGCGGCTGCCCGGTGGTCGCCAACGGCGCCGTCGGCGATGTCGGCGAGATCATCCGGCGCTATCGGGTCGGGGTGGTCGCCGAGGACAGCTCGGCCGCCTCGATGCGCCGCACCGTCGGCGAACTGGCGAACCTGCTTCAGGATGCGGATCTTGCGCGGCGCTGCCGGGCCGCGGCCGAGGACTGGTTCTCGCTGGAGCGCGGCTCGGCGCGATACGATAGCCTGTATCGCCGGATTGCCGGAGAGCGGATGAACGATTGCGGCGCAAACCCCGATCGCGATAAATCTGGCGGTAATGTTTTGTCGGAGCATCGATGATCCGGCCGATCTCTGCTATTGGGGCCTTCGAGCGATATGGAAACGGGAGCGGCCGGTGTTTGAAACCACCCCCATCGCGGATCTCCTGATCCTGCGCCCGAAACGGCATATGGATGGGCGCGGGTTCTTCTCCGAGACCTGGAGCGGGGAGCTTTGGCGCGAGCGCGGGCTCGATATCGCCTGGTGCCAGGACAACCACTCGCTGTCGCGCCGGGCGGGCGTGCTGCGCGGGCTGCACTACCAGGCGCCGCCGATGGCGCAGGCCAAGCTGGTGCGCTGCACCAGGGGCCGGATCTGGGATGTGGCGGTCGATGCAAGGCGCGGCTCGGCGACCTTCGGCAAGTGGCACGGCATCGAGTTGAGCGCCGCGAACTGGCTCCAGTTGTTCGTGCCCCGGGGCTTCCTGCACGGCTTCCTGACCCTGGAGCCCGACACCGAGGTGCAATACAAGGTCGACAACGCTTACGCGCCGGACTGCGACGGCGCGGTCAAATGGGACGATCCCGACCTGGCGATCGACTGGCCCCTCGCCGCCGTGCCGCTGGTCTCCGACAAGGATGCGGCCGCGCCGCGTTTCGCCGAGTGGGACACGCCTTTCGAGATGGGAGCTCCGGCATGAAGATCCTGGTCACCGGCGGGGCGGGTTTCATCGGCTCGGCGGTCATCCGGCAACTGATCCGCGAGGCCGGCGCGACGGTGGTCAATCTCGACAAGCTGACCTATGCCGCGACCCCGGAGGCGCTGGAAGATTGCGCTGAGAACCCGCGCTACCGGCTGGTCGAGGGCGATATCTGCGACCGCGCGCTGGTCGCCGGCCTGTTCGAGGAGCATGCACCCGACGCGGTCATGCACCTCGCCGCCGAGAGCCATGTCGACCGCTCGATCGACGGCCCGGCGGATTTCCTGCAAACCAACATCATCGGAACCTTCACCCTGCTCGAGGCGGCGCGGGCCTGGCGCGCCGGGCGCAAGGGCGACTTCCGCTTCCACCATATCTCGACCGACGAGGTCTACGGCGCCCTCGGCCCGGACGATGCCGCCTTTTGCGAGACCACGCCCTACGCGCCGAACAGCCCCTATTCGGCCTCGAAGGCCGCCTCCGATCATCTGGTCAGGGCCTGGGGCGAGACCTACGGCCTGCCGGTCGTCACCTCCAACTGCTCGAACAATTACGGCCCCTGGCAGTTTCCGGAAAAACTGATCCCGGTGATGCTGATCGCCGCCTTCGAGGGCCGCCCGCTGCCGGTCTACGGCGCCGGCGAGAACATCCGCGACTGGCTCCACGTGGAAGACCACGCAAGGGCGCTGCGCCTCGTGCTGGAGCACGGCGCCAACGGCGCCTGCTACAACATCGGCGGCGACGCCGAGCGCCGCAACATCGACGTGGTGCGCCGGATCTGCGCGCTGATGGACCAGCACCGCCCCGCCGGCGCCCCCCACGAGCGGCTGATCAGCTTTGTTGCCGACCGTCCCGGGCACGACCTGCGCTACGCGGTCGATAGCTCGAAGATCCGGCGCGAGCTGGGCTGGTCGCCCTGCGAAACCTTCGAGACCGGGCTGCGCGGCACCATCGCCTGGTACCTGGACAACGCAAGCTGGTGGCAGGGCATCCGCGAAGACAGCGCCCGCGGCCGGCGGCTCGGGCTGCGGGGCGGCTGAGATGCGCCTCCTGGTGATCGGCCGGTCGGGACAGCTCGCGCGCGCCCTGGACCTGCGCCGGGCCGGCGCGGCCCGGACACGCTTTGCCGGCCGCGAGAGGGTGGACCTGATGGTCCCCGGTCAGGCCCGGGAGGCGATCGAAGCCGAGCGGCCGGATCTGGTCATCAACGCCGCCGCCTATACGGCGGTGGACGATGCCGAGACCGAGCGCGAGGCCGCGTTCAGGATCAACGGCGCGGCGGTCGGCGAGATCGCCGCCGCCGCCGCCGCCGTCGGCGCCGCCCTGATTCAGATCTCGACCGACTACGTCTTCGACGGCGCCAAGCCGGGCGCCTATGTCGAGACCGATCCGGTCGATCCGGTGAACGCCTACGGCGCCAGCAAGCGCGCCGGCGAACGGGCGGCGCTGGAGGGCAATGCGCGCACCGTGGTGCTGCGCACCTCGTGGCTCTATTCGCCCTGGGGCCGGAACTTCGTCCTGACCATGCTCAGGCTGGCGCGCGACCATGACCGGCTGCGCATCGTCGACGACCAGCACGGCAATCCGACCTCGGCGCTCGATCTGGCCGACGCCTGCCTGGCGATCGCCGGCGATCTGGTCGGCAGGCCCGCCGACAGCCCGCTCTGGGGACTTTATCACTACGCCGGGCGCGGCACCTGCAGCTGGGCGGACTTCGCGGCGGCGATCTTCGAGCAGACCGGACAGCGCGGCGCTCCCGGCCCCGCGATCGAGCGGGTCGCCAGCGCCGACTATCCGACGAAAGCGCCCCGCCCCGCCAACTCGGCCCTCGACTGCGCCAGGTTCGAGGCCGCGTTCGGGGTCAAGACGGCGCCATGGCGCCAAGCGCTGGCGCGGGTGCTGGAGCTGATCGCAAAGGGGGACGGCGCATGACAGGCACGGTTCCGGCCGGGCAAACCGGCAAAGCTGAATATTGTCCGGGCGGTGCAAATGGGTTTACCCTCCGCCGGTCAAGGCGTTCCGGGGAAATCCGCGGCCAACCGCTGATTCGCTTGCCGGCACGGACATGCCGTCGAGGTGGATGATGTCACTGGAAAATTGCTCGATCATCGACTTCCCGGTCATCCACGACCCGCGCGGCAACCTGACCTTCATCGAGGGCGACAATCACATCCCGTTCGAGATTGCCCGGGTCTATTACCTCTACGACGTGCCGGGCGGCGCCCAGCGCGGCGGCCACGCCCACCGGGAGCTGAGCCAACTGATCATCGCCATGTCGGGAAGTTTCGACGTTCATCTCGACGACGGCGCCGAAAAGCGCACCTTCCACCTCAACCGATCCTATTACGGGCTTCATGTCTGCCCGATGATCTGGCGCGAGATCGACAATTTCTCCTCGGGCTCGGTCTGCCTCGTGCTGGCCTCGCACCGCTACGACGAGTCGGACTATTTCCGCGACCACGGCGAGTTCCGCAGCGCGGTGAAGGAAGGCCAAGGTGATCTCCTTTCTTGACGTGAAAGCGGCCTATGACGAGCTGCGGCCCGAGATCGACCGGGCGATCGCGCGGGTCTGCGCCAGCGGCCGGTATATCCTCGGCCCCGAGGTCGAGCGTTTCGAGGACGCCTTCGCGAGCCATGTCGAGGCCGCGCATTGTGTCGGCGTCGGCAACGGCCTCGATGCCCTGGTGCTGATCCTGCGCGCCCTCGGCATCGGCCCGGGCGACGAGGTGATCGTCCCGGCCCAGACCTTTGTCGCCACCTGGCTGGCGGTGAGCTGGGCCGGCGCCACACCGGTGCCGGTCGAGGTCGATACCGACGGCGCGCTGATCAGCCCGGAAGCGATCGAGGCCGCGATCACCCCGCGGACCAAGGCGGTGATGCCGGTGCACCTGTTCGGCCATCCCGCCGATCTCGACCCGATCTGCGACATCGCCGGGCGCCACGCCATCGCCGTGATCGAGGACGCGGCCCAGGCCCACGGCGCCCGCTACAAGGGCAAGCGGATCGGCGCGCGCGGCACTGCGGCGGCCTGGAGCTTCTATCCCGCCAAGAACCTCGGCGCGATGGGTGACGGCGGCGCGGTCACCACCGACGATGCGGCCCTGGCGGAGCGGATTCGCCTGCTGAGGAATTACGGCTCGGCCGGGAAACATGTCCACCAGATCGCCGGGGTCAACAGCCGGCTGGACCCGATCCAGGCGGCCATCATGGCCGAAAAGCTGCCCCGGCTCGAGGCCTGGAACAGCCACCGCCGCCGCATCGCCGCGTTCTATCTCGAAGCCCTGGCCGATCTGCCGGTCGATCTGCCCAAACCCGCCGACTGGGCCGAACCGGTCTGGCACCTGTTCGCGATCCGCTGCGCCCGCCGGGACCGGCTGGCGGAGCGGTTGCGCCGGACGGGCGTCGCCACCGGCTGCCACTATCCGGTGGTGCCCTATCGGCAGGGCGCCTATGCGGGCGCCGCCGGTGCCGCGTCTTTCCCGATCGCCGAGGATTGGGCGGCGCGCTGCCTCAGCCTGCCGATCGGGCCGCATCTCGAGCTGGCCGACGCCGAGCGCGTGGCCGACGCGGTGCGCAGTGCGCTGCAAGAGGCCGGGTCATGATCGGCCCCCTGCTTCGCGGCCTGTCGCGGCGCGGCGCGCGACTGCATCCCTATCTCAACCGGCTGCGCTACGAGCTCTGCCGCTGGCGCTTCGACGAAGCCGGGCCCAAGGGATCGCTGGCCGGCGACGTCCGGATCAGCCCCACCCTTCGCGTTCGCCTCGCGGAGCGGGTGGCGCTGCGGCGCGGGGTCTTTCTCGGCGGGCACGGCGAGATCACCATCGGCGCCGGCACGGTGCTGAACGAGGGCTGCATCATCGCCGCGCTGGAGCGCGTCGAGATCGGCGCCAACTGCCTGCTGGCGCCGCGGGTCTACATCCTCGATGTCGACCATGTCTTCGAGCGCGGCGATATCCCGATCGCCGAGCAGGGCTACAACGTGGCGCCGGTGGTGATCGGCGACGGGGTCTGGATCGGCACCCAGGCGGTGATCTGCAAGGGCGTGAGCATCGGACCCGGCGCGGTGATCGGCGCCAACAGCGTGGTCACCCGCGATATTCCGGCCATGGCGGTGGCCGCGGGCCTGCCCGCGAAAGTGATCCGGATGCGCCGGGAATGACCCCAGGCCTGACCCGCGCCTTCGTCATCTTCACCGGCGCTTCGATCGTCGGGCTGGCCTGCCAGATCACCAAGGGCAAGATCGCGGCGATCTTCCTCGGCCCCGCGGGGGTCGGCATTCTCAACCAGCTCACCCAGTTGTGGATGTTCTCGGCGACCGTCGCCGGGCTCGGCTTCTTCAACGGCATCGTCCACCACATCTCGCGCAGCCACGGCGACAGCGACACCGCGGGCATCCGCCGGCAGATCTCGTCCTCGGTCCTGTTCCTGCAGATCTTCGCGCTCGGCGCGGCGGCCATCGCGGTGGTGTTCTCGGCCGAAATCTCGGCGGCGATCTTTGCCGACGGCGGCAGCCGGGCGCATTATGTCGCGCTGATCATGGTATCGGTGCCGATCGGGGTGGCGGCGCAGAACTATCGCGGGGTGCTCAGCGGGGTGCGCGCCGTCGGCGCCCAGGCGCGGGCCCAGATGACCGCCGACCTGTCCAGCGTCGCGCTCTCGGCCCTGCTGGTGCCGCTGCTGGGGCTGACCGGCGCAATCGCCACCTTCATCGGCCTTCAGACCGTGCTTCTGGCGATGAATTTCCTGATGTCCGTCCGGACGCTGGGAAGCGCGGTGGTGCTGCCCCGGCCCGGTGAATTCCGCTGGGCCGAGATCCGGCGCAATGCCGGTTTCAGCTCGATCGCATTGCTGCTGACGGCGCTATCGACATTTATGGTGGTGCTGGTCGGGCGCTGGATCCTGCAGTCGCTCGGCCTCGATCAGAACGGCATCTTCGCCACCGCGTGGCGGGTCTCGGCGGTCTATTTCACCGCCCTCTACGCCGCCGTGGGCGGGTTCTACTTCCCCACCCTCTCGGCCACAAGGAGCGACGCCGACCTGATCGAGCAGATGAACCGGGCGCTGGCCTTCTTCATGTTCCTGGTGCCGCCGGTGGCGGCGCTGCTGATCGCCGGCGGGCCGCTGCTGATGACCGTCCTGTTCTCGGCCGAGTTCGTCCCGGCGGCGGCATTGCTGCTGCTGATGCTGCCCGGAGACCTGTTTCGCATTTCGGCCGAGACGCTCGGCCTGGCGCTGCTGGCGCGGCGGCGCTTCCTGTTCTACGGCTCGTGTTACCTGGTCTTTGCCGGGGTCTATCTGGGGCTGATCCGGTTGCTGCTGCCGGAGCACGGGCTGATGGGCATCGCCGCCGCCTATCTGGTCGCCCAAACGGTCCAGGCGGCGCTGGTGGTTGTTCTGGTCAGGCGGGCCTTCGGCTTCCGGCTCGACGCCGCCTGCGGCGGCGCCCTGTGGCGCGGCTTCGCCCTGGTGGCGGCGGTCTCGGTTGCCACCGGCCTGGCGGCCTCGGGGCCTGTTGCCTGGGCGCTTGCCGCCCTCTGCCTCGCGGCCTGGCTGCGCCTGAGCTGGCGCGACCCGACCTTCCGGTCGCTGGCCCTTGCCGGGCTCCAGCGGCTGCGCCGATGGGGTTGAGCCCTACCCGCCCCGGCGGCGGTCGAGCAGGAAATTGGCCAGGAAGGAGGGCAGCAGCGTCAGCACCAGGCCCTGGAGCACGGAGCGCTTCAGGATCGCCCGCGGCCGCTCCAGAATCGCGCGCCACAGGCAGCGCCGCCCGAGCGCGAAGTCGCGCTCGCCGACGATGATGTCGAGCCCCTTGATCACCCCGGTCCGCGACAGCACGCGCGCCCGCAACCGGGCGATGTTCCCGGGCAGTCCCGGGCGTGCGAAGAATTTCTCCCAGTATCTGATGTTCTCGAAATACATCAGCTTGTGGTTGGAACCGATGTTGTAGCCGTGCCCGCGCATCACCGCGACCACCTCGTCGACATAGTCGAACCGGTAGTGCAGTGCGATCTTGACGTAGATCGCCTCGCCCTCGGCCCGGAAGTCCTCGTCGAAGGGCACCCGCTCGAAGCACTCGCGGCGGAACATCGGGGTGACCGGATAGACGAAATTGCCCTCGGCCAGCAAGGCCTCGGCGACCCAGCCCCGGCGCGGCGCCAGCGGTTGCCAGAGGACGCTCTCGCCGGTGTCCTCGAAATGGCGCAGCCCCTTGCCATAGACCACTCCCACATCGTCCGGGCCTTCCAGGAACCGGCGCACCTGCAACGCCACCTTGTCGGGCAGATACCAGTCGTCCGAGGGCAGGAAGCAGATCAGCGCGCCGCGCGCGCGCGCCAGCGCCTGGTTCAGCACCGCGCCCTGGCCGCGGTTGCGCTGGTTCAGGATCACAGTGATTTCGGGCCGCCCCCGGTAGCCGCGCAGCACCTCGTGGCTGTCGTCGGTGGAGCCGTCGTCGACGACGATCAGCTCGATCGGCGCATAGCTCTGCCCGGTCACGCTGTCGATCGCCTTGGCGATATACTGGGCGTGATTGAAGGACGGGATGATCACCGTGACCAGGGGGTTCTCAGGCTCGTTCATGCCATCTCCGGTCGATGGAGCGCCACCATATCGCAAACCACGAGCCGATCCGGCCCAACGCCGTTGCCGCTCCATTCTTAGGAAACGGACCGCCGGTTATCAACCGCTTAGCAACGCGCTCTTGGGGCTGAAGGGGCGCGCGCATCCGGGCCGGTTTATGCCTTGCCACCACCCGGGGCCTATGCCATCCCTTGCCCGTCCTTCAGGAGAGCCGGATCAACAAGATGCCGAGGATCGCCATTGCCGGAAAGAACCAGGTCGCGATCGATGGCATGAACGCGGCGCTCGCCCTCGATATGAACCGCCGGGTGTATTGCGTCGCCAACCGAAGCGACGACGGCGTGGATCGTTGGCAGCCTTCGTTTCGCAAATGCGCCGCCGCCAGCGCCAGGGTCGAACTGGTCGAGCTGGATGATCTGTTCGATCTGGACGACATTCACTTTTTCTCGCTCGAGTTCGACCGGATTTTAAAACCGGAGAGGTTCAGAAGTGCGGCTCTGTTCAATCTGCACTTCTCGCTCCTGCCGGCGTATCGGGGAATGTATACCTCGACCATGCCGCTGCTGAATGGAGAAACCGAGAGCGGTGTCACCCTGCACCGGATCGACGGCGGTATCGACACCGGACCGATGGTCACCCGGCGATCATTCCCGATCCTGACCGAAGATACGGCGCGGGACCTCTATCTCAAATACTTGCAGGCCGGTTCGCGGCTGTTCCGGGAACATCTGAAATCCGTTGTGCTCGGAGACTTCAGCCAGACCGATCAGCCTGAAGCCGGATCGAGCTACACCTCGAGATCGGCGATCGACTACGGCAACCTCAAGATCGATATGAACCGTAGCGCATTGCAGGTTCACAACCAGATCCGGGCCTTCACCTTCCGCGAGTATCAACTCCCGGTCATCGGAGGCATGCCGATCTACAGATCGCAAATGACCGACACCCGATCCGGCGCGGAACCGGGGACGCTGTCGGGCCGCACGGCGCACACGCTCCGCCTGGCGACGCTCGATCATGATCTGATCCTGTTCCCGGACCGGTTCGACGATGCCCTGGCAGCCATCTGTGCGGACGACCATCGCTCTCTCGAGCAAATCTTGGCGCAGTTTCCGGGCCTCGCGGCCGAGCAGGATCCGCAGGGGCTGTCCCTGCCCGGCCAGGCGCGAAAAGCGCGCGCCGTCAATTGCCTTGAGCTCCTCGCATCGGCCGAGCCCTGACGCGGGAACGGCGGCGAGCGGATTATCGGATCATAAGCGCTGAACCGCTCGGACCCGCGGAATTTTAGAGGTTTTTTAATCGTTTCCGATCTATCGACACCGGAACGCGGTCGCCAAAGGGCGACGGCGAGATCTCCGGGGAGCGGTTGAGCGCCATGACGTCATCCACCAGGCTCGAGGT
>JACZTQ010000241.1 GCA_022573605.1 Pseudomonadota bacterium
ATCGCCTGGCTCGCCTCCTACCCGAAATCGGGCAACACCTGGTTGCGGATCTTCCTTGCCAACTATCTGTTCGGCCGCACCACCCCGATGCCGATCAACCAGGTCCACCGGCTCGGCATGGGCGATTCGATCGAGAAGATGTACCGGATCGTGGCGCGCGGCTCCCGGGGCGGCTCCCGGGGTGGTCCGGGGGGCGGCAACTTCGATATCGCCGACTACCGCCAGTCGCTGGCGCTGCGCCCCGGGGTGCTGGGCGGCATTGTCAACAACGACGCCGACATCAATTTCGTCAAGACCCACAACCACCGGGCCAAGGCCTTCGGGGTCGGCCTGATCCCGCCCGCGCTGACCCGCTCGGCGATCTACATCCTGCGCAACCCGCTCGACATGGTGCTCAGCTACGCTCGCCAGTACGGCCACACGGTCGAGTTCGCCGCCGCCGCGATCGGACGGGCCGACAACTCCATCGCCGGGGCCGACGGCACCGTGACCCAATACCTCGGAAGCTGGTCCGGACACGTGAAAAGCTGGGCAAGGTGCCGCGAGTTCCCGGTGCTGGTGTTGCGCTACGAGGACATGCAGACCGACCCCGGGGCCGCCTTCAGCCGCGCCCTCGAGCACATCGGCGTCCCCCCCGACCCCGAAAGGGTGGCCCGCGCGGTGCGGTTCTCCGCCTTCGACGAGTTGCGCAAGCAGGAGGACGCGGCCGGTTTCGTCGAGCGCTCGCCCCACGCCGGGCGGTTCTTCCACTCCGGGAGCGCCGGCCACTGGCGCGACGAGCTGGCGCCGGAGGCGGTCGCGCGGATCCGCAAGGACCACGGCGAGGTGATGCGCGAATTCGGCTACCTGGATGGTTGAGACGGAGGCGACCCGGCGATGACCCGTGATCCGCGCACCCTGGTCTGGCTCGCCTCCTACCCGAAGGCCGGCAACACCTGGCTGCGCGCCTTCCTGGCGAACTATTTCATCGACGGGACCGAGCCGGTGTCGATCAACGAGATGCAGAAGATCAGCTTCGGCGACAGCTCCGCTCCGGCCTACGCCGAGCTCGGCCGCTGCGACCCGGCGACCCTGAGCCCGGCCCGCATCGTCGCCCTGCGCGAGCGCCACCTGGAGCGGGTGTCGCACAACGGCGAGATCAATTTCGTCAAGACCCACAATGCCCATGCCCGCATCGCCGGGCGCTGGCTGATCCCGGCCCGGCTGACCCGGGCGGCGGTCTACCTGATCCGCGATCCGCGCGACATGGTGCTCAGCTACGCCGACCACTTCGCCCTCGACCCGGCGGCGGCGGCGGCCGCCTTCGCCTCGGCGCACAACCACGTGCCGGCCAATTCGCGCACCGTGATGCAGTTCCTCGGCGACTGGTCCGGCCATGTGAAGAGCTGGACCCGGACCCGGGACTTCCCGGTGCTGGTGCTGCGCTACGAGGACCTGCTGAGCGATGCCGAGGCCTGCTTCGAGCGGGTGCTGCGGCTGATCGGCGCGCCGGTCGATGCCGGCGCGCTGGCCCAGGCGACCCGGTTCTCCAGCTTCGAGGCGCTGGCGGCGCAGGAGGCCGCAGTGGGTTTTCGCGAGAAAGGTGCCGCCCAGGCGCGGTTTTTCCGCCGCGGCGTCAGCGGCCAGTGGCGCGACGGGCTGGCGGGCGATATCGTTGAGCGGATCACCGCCGATCATGGTGGGGAGATGAAACGTCACGGGTATCTAGCGCGATGAACCGGGTCCGATGAACCAGCGCCGCATCATCTGGCTGGCCTCGTTCCACAAGTCCGGCAACACCTGGGTGCGGGCCTTCCTGGCCAACTACTTCGCCCCCGGGGGAGCGCGGATCGGCCTCAACCAGCTTTTCGACGCGGTCGTCTCGGACGTGCGCCAGGACTTCTTCGACCAGGCCGCCGGGCGGGCGTTCAAGGGCCGGGACTTCGACGACTCGATCGCGCTGCGCCCCAGGGTGCAGCGCCTGATCGCCGCCGCCAGGCCCGGCAGCCAGTTCGTCAAGACCCATTCCAAGATCGCCCGCATCGGCCCGATCGACCTGATCCTGCCCGAGGTCACGGCGGCGGCGATCTACATCGTCCGCAACCCCTTCGACGTGGCGCCCTCGTATGCCAGGCACAGCAATGTGCCCCTCGACCGCTCGATCGAGAACATGTGTGATCCCAAGGCCTTGACCGCCTCGGAGAGCCAGATATTCGAGGTCCTCGGGCGTTGGGACGACCATTTGTCGAGTTGGACCGGCAGCCCGGGCCTGGCGCTCCATGTGATGCGCTACGAAGACATCGCGGCCGATCCCGAGCGCGCTTTTCGCGCCCTGCTCGGCTTCCTCGAGGCGCCGGTCGGCGACGGCAAGCTGCGCCGGGCGATCCGCCACGCCTCGTTCGACAGCCTGCAAGGCCAGGAGGCGCGGCAGGGCTTTCGCGAGCGTCCCGCGGCGATGCGGCGTTTTTTCGTGCGCGGCGAGCCCGGCGGCTGGCGCACCGAACTGACGCCGGCACAGGTGGCGCGAATCCGTTCCGAGTTCCTGCCCGCGCTGGAGCAGTGGTACCCGGAGATGCTGGCCGAGACCGAAGCCGCGGCGAGGCCGGCATGAGCGATCTGCGGCGCATCATCTGGCTCGCCTCGTTCCCGAAATCGGGCAACACTTGGGTGCGCAGTTTCCTGGCGAACTATTTCCAGCCGCCGGGAAAGTCCCTGGATATCAACAGCCTGCGCCAGTTCACCACCTCGGACGTGCGTCAGGACTTCTTCGACCAGGCGGCGGGGCGGCCGTATCGGGGCAAGACCGTCGAGCAATGGATGGCGATCCGCCCGAAGGCGCTGCGGCTGATCGCGGCGTCGAAATCGGGCCACCACTTCGTCAAGACCCACTGCCAGGTCGGCAAGATCGACGGCGTCGACCTGATCCTGCCCGAGGTCACCGCGGCGGCGATCTACCTCATCCGCAACCCCTTCGACGTGGCGCCCTCCTATGCCCGCCACATGTCGCTGGAGATGGACGCGGTGATCGACCGGATGACCAACGGCCTGGCCACCCACGCCAACCCCAACGGGATCATGGAGATTACCGGCCGCTGGGACGACCATATCCGCAACTGGACCACGGCGCCGGGCCTGCCGCTGCACGTGATGCGCTACGAGGACATGCTGGCCAACCCGCGCGAGGCCTACCGGGCGCTGTTCGGTTTCCTGCGGCTGCCGGTCGACAAGGCAAAGCTGCGCCGCACGCTGAAGGCGACCTCGTTCCGGGCGCTGCAGAAACAGGAACGCGAGAGCGGTTTCCACGAGCGGCCGCCGGAAATGGAGCAATTCTTCGCCACCGGCCGGGCGGGCGGCTGGCGCGAGGCGCTGACGCCCGGGCAGGCGGCCCGCATCCGGGCCGAGTTCCTGCCCGTGCTGGAGCGATGGTACCCGGAGATGCTGGACCAGACGCGAGATTTTGCGGGGGACGCATGACCGGTTCGGCCACGGGATTGACCACGGGACTGAGCGATGTCAGGCGGCGCATCGACGCGGCGGCGCGGGCCGCCGGGCGCGATCCTTCGGAGATCACCCTGGTGGCGGTCTCCAAGGTGCAGCCGGCCGGGCGCATCGAGGCGGTGCTGGCCGCCGGGCACCGGGTGTTCGGCGAGAACCGGGTGCCGGAGGCGGCGGCGCGCTGGCCGGCGCTGCGCGAGCGCTACGGCGACGTGGTGCTGCACCTGGTCGGGCCCCTGCAAACCAACAAGGCGCGCCAGGCGGCCGGGCTGTTCGACGTGATCGAGACCGTCGACCGGTCCCGGCTGGCGCGCAAGCTGGCCGAGGTCTTCGCCGCCACCGGGCGGGCGTTGCCCTGCTACATCCAGGTCAACACCGGCGCCGAGCCGCAGAAAGCCGGCGTCTTGCCCGAGGCCGCCGATGCCTTCATCGCCGAGTGCCGCGATGTGCACGGGCTGCCGCTGGCCGGGCTGATGTGCCTGCCCCCGCTCGGCGACGCGCCGGCGCCGCATTTCGCCTTGCTGCGCGATATCGCCGAGCGCAACGGGCTGGCCGGCCTGTCGATGGGAATGAGCGGCGATTTCGAGACCGCGATCGGGGTCGGAGCCACCATCGTCCGGGTCGGCTCGGCGCTGTTCGGGGCGCGCGACTACGGGTAGTGAAATTGCCGGCATCGAGGCGGGCTGCACCGCCCCCGGATATCCCGCAAAGCATCCCTTGACAATTCGCTCCCGGCGCCTTTGCTTCCCCGGCCGCTTCGGCCGAGTGGAGCATGCGCGTCGGCGGCTACATGGAACAGTTCATCGCCTACGCCGACTCGGACGCGAACTTCTCCGGCGACTTCGACGGCATCGACTCGAAGCAGGACGCCGAGATCTGGTTCCTGCCGTCGATCACGCTCGACAACGGCATCAAGATTGGCGCCAACTACGTGCAGTCCTTCGGCGACATGAACATCGCCATCTCGGGCCGCTGGGGCACCGGCAACGATCACTCGGGCAAGGATGCGACTGTTTGGTCGGGCGGCCTCAACATCGGCTTCGGCGGCTTCACCATCGGCGGCTCCTACGCCGAGCAGAACGGCAACAGCCACCGCCGGCGCAACGGCGAGTCTTATGATGCGGGCGTGTCCTACACCACCGGCCCCTGGGGCGTGTCGTTCACCTACTTCCATGGCGAGAACCAGGACAATGACGGCCCCGGCGACGAGGAAGTGGATCAGTTCCTGGTCGGTCTCAGCTACGACCTGGCCAAGGGCGTGAACATCGGCGCCTATGGCGCCTATGTCGATTTCGACGAGGACGACAACGCGAACAACGTCGACGGCTTCATCATCGGCACCGGCATCAAGATCAAGTTCTGATCCGGCGCTTCACGGCCACGGCTTCGACAGGGGGGGTTCGCCCCCCCTGTTTGTTTTGTTATAGACGCGGCTGACCGCTCACCGGTCGCCCACCCGATCGCCTCGACCCGATCTCTTGCCGCGGAACGCCCCGAATGCCCCGGAAAAGTATCGCCTGGCTCGCCTCCTACCCGAAATCGGGCAACACCTGGTTGCGGATCTTCCTTGCCAACTATCTGTTCGGCCGCACCACCCCGATGCCGATCAACCAGGTCCACCGGCTCGGCATGGGCGATT
>JACZTQ010000014.1 GCA_022573605.1 Pseudomonadota bacterium
GATCCAACCGCAAGGGACGCTGCCAGGCCGGGCGCGCCAGGGCCCGGCGGGTGCCGGAAATCCCGGCGCGCGCGGAAAATAGAGTACTTCAATTCAGACGGGGAAGACCCTAGGCTGCGTTCATTACCCACACCTGACGCAAGACACGGAGAAATGGCATGAAGCTTCGACCACTCACCACCCTGGTTCTTATCCTGGCGATGGCGTCGCCCGGCGCAGCTTACGCAACCTACACCGTCAAGGGCAGCGTCGAATGCCCGGACGTGGTCAAGGAGGATGCCAACGAAGATTTCCGGAAGATGAACATGTGGTGGATACTCGGCTATTTCTCCGGCCGGAACTACGAGCGCGATGAACAAACCGGCAAGGGTATCGACAGCGAGGATCTCTATGCCCATGTCCTGAGCTTCTGCCGCGCCAATCCGGGAAAAGACATGGACGACGCCTCGATCGACCTCTACGACCTGCTGCAGTAAGGCGGCAGACCCCGGGGCCGTGTGCTCTGGCGGTGGCGTGAAAGGATGGCCGGGATGGCCGAGCGCAAACTGGTCGCCTTCACCCGGATGAAGGACGGCGCCGCGGACCGGCTGTTGCGCGAGCTGGCCCGGCAGGGCGAGGAGACCCTGGCGGGTTATCGCCTCACCCGGCTCGAGCACGAGTTGCAAGCGGCGACCCGGGCGCGGCGCCACGGCGTCTTCCAGATGGTCTACTACGCCCATCACCATGGCTGGGACCGCGAGGTGCGGCAGAAATACAGCCACAGCCCGCACTACCGGGCCTGCGTCGATTTCTGCGAGCGCCGGGACCAGTCGAGCTTCGATCCGGACTACCCGATGGACCCGCTGGAGAGCTTCGAGGCGCAACTGCGCGAGGTCTTCGCGCGCAAGGCCTGGGACGCGGCGGTGATCCGGCCCGGCGTGGTGACGGGGCTGCCGGCGCTGGCGGCGTAGCGCCGGCGCATAGGGTGCGCATTGTGCGCATTGTGCGCACCGTTCGCACGGGTTGGGCGGGGGGACGGTGCGCAGGATGCGCACCCTACGGTTGCTTCAGAGCAGCGCTTTGGCCAGCATCATGTGGCAGCCCTTTTCACCATCGACCAGCTGGGTGACCCGCAGGTCTCCGGCCAGCGAGCACAGCATGTAGGCCTGCTCGCGCTCCAGATCGGTGCGCCGGCGGATGTGGTCGATCATCTCGCGCACGGCGATCCTGGCGGCCTCGTCGAGATCCTCGTGCAGGCCGATGCTGATCAGGTGGGTCGGGCTCTCGGCGAAGGGGCGGGCGTAGCCCAGGTCCTTCCTGACGGTCAGGCGGAAGGTGCCGGTCAGCCCGGTCTCGAGGGCGGTGATGCAGACCTCGCCGTCGCCCTGCACGGCGTGGCCGTCGCCGGCCGAGAACAGCGCGCCCCGGGTGAAGACGGGAAGATACAGCGTCGTCCCCGCCTGGAGTTCCTTGTTGTCCATGTTGCCGCCGAACTTGCGCGGCTGGATCGAGGGCACCCGGCCCCAGTGCGGCGGGGGCGCCACCGCGATGATGCCGAAGAAGGGGGCGAGTTTGATCTCGGTGCCCCAGGGCAGGCGCGCGGTGCGGGCCTGGATGTCGATCTCCGGGTGGATGATGGCGCGGCGGTCGAACTCGTCCGGCAGGGTGCCGCGCAGGGGCCGGATCGCGGTGTAGCCCCAGCGCTCGTTCAGCGCGATCTCGAGCAGATCGATCTGCAGCACGTCGCCGGGCTCGGCGTCCTCGACATGGACCGGCCCGGTCAGCAGGTGGGTGGCCGGGCCCGGCTCGCAGTGCTCGAGCGCCTCGAGATGGCCGGGCTGCACCAGCGAGCGGTCGGGCGGCAGGGCGCTGGCATCCGCCGCGGCCCAACTGGTGAGATGCACGGTATCGCCCGAGGCGATGCGCAGCACTGGAGGCAGGGCGGCGTCGTGGTAGCCCCAGTGGATGTTTTGTGGGATCGCGGGCAGTTCGTGGTGGTCGGACATGGGGTCTCCGTTCGGGCGCTTCCGATTTCGCCGGACCCTGCTCCGGCGGCCCGGCGAGGTCAATCGGCGCGGTCGTCGAATTCCGCTGGGTGGGCGCCGCCGGGGCGGCTCCGGAACACCCCGCTGGTGGTCAGCGGGTCGAGGTTGACGGAGTCCGGGCGGCGCGCCGCCCGGACAAGCCCTCGCGCCCGTTCCAACCCTTCGGGCAAGAGTGGGCAGGTGGGGAGCCGAGATCATTGCCCATCGATCCGAGCTCATTCGCGAACCCCGCCGCCGCCCGCGCGCGAAACGCGTGGCGGCGTTCGGGGGTGGGGGTGGGGCCGGGGCGCTTCCCGCCGGGGCGGGCGCGCCAGCGCGCGGCCCAAGGGGCGCAAAACTTGGGGCCGTCAGCCTTCACGGCTTGGCTTTGCTTGCACGCCCACGGACATGTTTTTTCGATAATGCTGTGTTATCAATGGGTTGAGTCCATGCCCACATGTGGGCGCCGGTTACGGCGATGGCGGAGGCCAGTTGAAATCACCTATCGGGCACGCCCGGCGGGCGTTCGAGCCAACCGCCGGCCACACCGGCGCGGCGTCACGCCCCGGCGGGTCCCGATGATTGGCCCGGTGGGATCACTCGCCGCCGCCGAGATCGTGGACGAAGAGCGCGACCTGCTTGATCTGGGCCTCGCTCAGGCGGTGGGCCCAGGCCGGCATCACCCCGGCGCGCGAATTGGTGATGGTGGCGATCACCGTGTCGCGGTCGCCGTCATAGAACCAGATTGCGTCGGCCAGATTCGGCGCGCCCGGTTCTTGCGTGCCCTCGCCGTTCTCGCCGTGGCAGGCGGCGCAGTTGTCGGCGAAGATCGCCCTGCCCGCCTCGTTCGCCCCGGCCTGGCCGGAGAGCGACAGAACATGGTCGGCCACGGCAGCGATCTCGCCCCGGCCGAGGATCTCGTCGCGGCCGAAGGCCGGCATCTCCGAGAGGCGCGTGTCCTCGTCGTCGGCGAAGCGGATGCCGTGGGCGATGGTCTGGCGGATGTCCTCCGCCGTGCCGCCCCAGAGCCAGTCGTCGTCCTGCAGGTTGGGGTAGCCCTTGGCCCCGGTGGCGCCGGCGCCGTGGCACTGCGAGCAGTAGTTGTGGAACACCGCCGCGCCGCCGGCCCGGGCGAACTGGGCCAGGTCCTGATCCGCCGCGATCTGCGCCATCTCCAGCGCCGCGATCCGGTCGGTGTGGACCTTCTGCGACAAGGCGTGCTCGGCCCCAGCGCGGCGTGCAGCTCGCCCCGGCTGGAATAGCCCAGCAGGCCCTGGGTGGTGGTCGAGATCAGCGGCCAGGCCGGGTAGGCGATGGTGTAGGCGATACCCCAGACGATGGTGGCGTAGAAGGTCCACAACCACCAGCGCGGCAGCGGCGTGTCGAGCTCCTTGATGCCGTCCCATTCATGGCCGGTGGTCTCGGTGCCGGTGAACTCGTCGCGTTCTTTTTTGTCATTCCCGGTCATGACTCACTCGTCCGGACGGTCATTGCGGAACGGGATCCGGGCGCTGTCGTCGCGCATCGGCCGGATCATCTGGCTGTGGCAGACGTAGCAGCCCTCGCGGATGTAGATCTGCCGCCCGGCCAGTTCCAGCGGCGAGTAGGGCCGCATCCCCTCGACCTTCTCGATGGTGTTCTGGAGGTAGAACAGCGGCGCGATCTCGACGATGCCGCCCACCGTCACCACCAGCAGCGAGGCGATCAGCAGCAGCGTCGCGTTGCGCTCCAGGACGGCGTGTTTCTTGAGCAGATTCATCGCTCGCCCTCCTTTACCCGGCGGCTACGGTGCCAGACTCGGTGGCCGGGCCGGGCGCGGGGTCACCGCTCAGCCTGCCCCGGGCCGTCTGCCACAGGTTGAAACACATGATCCCCGCCCCGGTGAGGTACATCACCCCGCCGAGACCCCGCACCACATACATCGGGAACTTGGCCGCCACGGTGTCGGCGAAGCTGTTCACCAGGAAGCCCTGATCGTCGTACTCGCGCCACATCAGCCCTTCCATGATCCCGGTCTACCGCGGCCCGGGTGAACTCATCGCCGCATGGCGAGGTTTCTATCGGGAGGATGGTGTCTCGGCGTTCGGACAGTTGCAGCGCCGGGCACAACTTCCGCCGTCATCATCGGGCTTGACCCGGTGATCCAGAATGCTCTTCTGCGCGATCCGGGGCGCCGCAGAAAATTAAGCGAAACCAGCGCATTACTGGATTGCCGGGTCAAGCCCGGCAATGACGGCAAGGTGGGCGCCGGGCGCGAAGCGGTGCGAACCGCATGAAACCGGACAGCAGTGGGTCGAGCCCGGCAATGACCAGGTTTTGCCAGGTTTTGCCAGGTTTTGCCAGGTTTTGGATGAGTCACGCTTCACGCAACACAATATCAGCGTTGCGACAGTTTCAACGCCGGGCGGTAGAAGATGTGATCGCCGATCCGCGCCGTTCGCACCAGCCGCTTGGCCCAGCGCGGCAGCACCGAGGCGGCGTGGTAATGGGTCGCCTTTCCGGTCAGGATGCGCGGCTTGCCCTGGAGCATCACCCAGGCGACCTGGCCCAGCTTCTCGAACGCACTCCGGTCGCCGATATGCTCGAGCTTGCCGTCGCAGAAGAACGAGAACTGGCAGGCGTTGCGCTTGGTCTGGCCCTGATGCACCACGGCGCAGACCGAATTCGGGTAGGCTTTGCTGTCGACCCGGTTCAGGATCACCTCGGCCACCGCGACCTGGCCCACCAGGCTCTCGCCCCGGGCCTCGAAATACAGCGCCTCGGTCAGGCAGCGCCATTGGCGCGAGCGCTTGGCGACCCGGACGCGGTGGATCTGCGAGAGGTCGATCACGCCGCCGACATCGGTCACCAGCAGGTTGGTGATGACCTGGCTGCGCGCGCCGCTGACATCGGCGGCGGCCCGGGCGTCCTCGGCGGCCAGCGCCGCCAGCGCCGCGCGGGTCGCGCCGTCATCGGAAGCGCGGTCGGGCTCGATCTCGATCGCCAAAGTCGCCGCCGGAAGCCCGGCGACGCGGCGGAAGTTCTCGCTCTCCGCGAAAGCCGCGAAGGCGGAGCGGTCCTGGCCCAGCAGGGTCAGCACGACGCGGCGGTGCCGGGCGCCGGCGTCCCAACTCTGCGTATCCGCGCCCGCCGGACCGCCAGCCGGGGCCAGCGCCACCAGCACCAAGGCGGCGGCGATGGACAAGGCGACAACGCCCCGGTGGGGCTGGTGCGGCATCGACACGCTCTTCATGGTCTCCCCATCGACGTCCGTGGCCCCCGACCGATGCAGCCCGGCAATCCCGGCGCCCGACCCACGATTGGCCCACGATTGACGATGGCACAAGGGATATTGCGGGCGATCATTACCGCCGCGGACATCAGGACAACACCCGGATGTGCCGCTACCTCGCAGAACTTCCGGGGATTAATTGCGATTCGGGGCGATTTTTGGCGCAGGCGGATCCGAGTGTTACAAATCTGCCGCAGAAATCGCCGCCCGAAACCGTTTCGCGCGGGCAGCGGCGCGGTCCAGCGGCGCGGTCCAATGGAGCCGATTCGCCCCCCTTGCGCCCGAAAAACCCGCCCGGATGCGCCGTCAGTCTATGCCCGCCCGGAGAGTGTCGAGCGGGGTCACTTCGGTTCTTTGTCCCGCCCGGTTCCGTTTCGCCGCGCCCGGATCGTCGCCTGCGCCGCCGCCAGCCGGGCGATCGGCACCCGGAACGGCGAGCACGAGACATAGTCGAAACCGGATTCCTCGCAGAACCGAATCGACTCGGGGTCGCCGCCGTGCTCGCCGCAGAGCCCGATCGGGATATCCGGGCGGTGCGCGCGGGCGCGCTCGGTGGCGATCCGCATGATCTCGCCCACCCCTTCCAGATCGAGGGTGTGGAACGGATCGTGCGAATAGACCCCCTGGGCGACATAGTCGGGGATGAAGCGCCCGGCGTCGTCGCGCGACAGGCCGAACACCAGCTGGGTCAGGTCGTTGGTGCCGAAGCTGAGGAAATCCGCCTGGTCGGCGATCTCGCCGGCGCGCAGGGCGGCCCGCGGGGTCTCGATCATCACCCCGACGTGGTACTCGACCATCTCGCCGCGCTCGGCCCGCACCTCGGCCGCCACCGCCTCGATATGGCGCTTGAGCAATTCCAGCTCGCGCACCGCCGAGACCAGCGGGATCATGATCTCGGGCCGGACCGGCTGACCGCTGCGGGCCGCCACCTCGCAGGCGGCCTCGAAGATGGCGCGGGCCTGCATCTGGTAGATCTCGGGATAGGCGATGCCGATGCGGCAGCCGCGGTTGCCCAGCATCGGGTTGAACTCGGCCAGCTCGGCCGCCCGGGCCTTGACCTTGGAGACCGGCACGTCGAGCGATTCCGCCATCTCGGCCATCTCGGCCTCGCCATGGGGCAGGAATTCGTGCAGCGGCGGGTCGAGCATGCGGATCACCACCGGCAGCCCGGCCATGGCCTGGAACAGGTCGACGAAATCGTCCCGCTGCATCGGCAGCAGGGCCTCCAGCGCCCGGCGCCGCGCGGCCTCGTCCTCGGCCATGATCATCTGGCGCATGGCCAGGATGCGGCCGCGCTGGAAGAACATGTGCTCGGTGCGGCAGAGCCCGATGCCCTCGGCGTTGAAGCCGCGCGCGACGATGGCGTCGGCGCCGGTATCGGCGTTGGCGCGCACGCCCATGCGGCGCTCGGCGTCGGCCCATTGCAGCAGGGTGGCGAAGGCGCCGGTGATCTCGGGGGGCACGGTCTCGACCCGGCCCGCCAGCACCTGGCCCTCGCCGCCGTCGACCGTGACCACGTCGCCCTCGTTGAAGTTCCGGCCGTCGCGGGCGCGCAGCACGCCCGCCCCGCGGTCCAGCTCCAGATCCTTGACCCCGACCACGCAGGGCCGCCCCAGCCCGCGCGCCACCAGGGCGGCATGGCTGGTCATGCCGCCGCGCACGGTCAGCACCCCGAGCGCCGCATGCATGCCGCGGATGTCCTCCGGGCCGGTCTCGATCAGCGCCAGGATCGCCGGGCGCCCGGCCGCCGCCGCCGCCTCGGCCGCCCCCGGCGAGAACACCAGCGGGCCGGAGACCGCGCCCGGCGAGGCCGGCAGACCCTGGCCGATCAGGTCGCGGGTCGCGTCGGGGGCGATCGAGGGGTGGAGATGGTCGTCGAGGAAGGCCGGATCGACCCGCAGCAGCGCCTCTTCGCGGCTGATCGCGCCGCGCTCGGCCAGCTCGACCGCGATGCGCACCGCGGCGCGGGCCGAGCGCCGGGCCGGGCGCGCCTCGAGGATCTGGGTCGCGCCCGCGCTGACGGTGAATTCCAGGCTGAAGCTCTCGCCGAAGGCGACCTCGAGCCGGTCCGCCGCGTCGGCCAGAAGGGTCACGGCGGCGGCGCACTGCTCCTCCAGCGAGGGCTCGCTCAGCCCCTTGATCTCGCGCTCGGCGACGGTCAGCACGGTCGGGGTGCGCAGCCCCATCAGCGCCTCCTCGCCCTGGGCCGAGGCGAGATACCTGCCCGTCAGCACCTTCTCGCCGCTGGTCTCGTCGCGCGGATGGGCGATCCCGGCGCCGCTGGGCGCGGCCCCCAGGCCCAGCACCATCGCCTGCACGATCAGCGACAGTCCGGCGCCCTCGCCGATCCCGCGCGCGGTGCGGCGCAGCTCCGCCCGGGGGCTCAGCCAGGCCACCGCCAGCGCCGCCATCGCCCCGTGCAGCTGGTCGCCGGCGTCCTGCGGAAAGGCGCCGCCGGCGTCCTCGATCAGGGCCAGGCAGGCGCCGGCCAGCTCGTCGAGCTCGGCGGTGGAAAGCCCGGTCTCGCTCTCGACCCCGGCGTATTTCATCGCGTCGTAGAGGGCGTATTCGAACTCCTCGCCCTCGACCCCCAGCGCCCCGGCGCCGTAGGACTGGATCAGGCGGCGGTAGAGGTCGCGGGCGACGTGCTCGCCGTGGCGCGCCGCCAGCGCCGGCAGGGTGACCTGGGTGACGCCGATGTTGAGGATCGCGGGCGCGCCGCCGCCGCCGCCCGGGGCCGAGGGCCGGACCGAGACCAGCAATGGGTTTTGCGCATCGCCGAGCCGGGCCTCGGCGCGGGCCTCAAGCTCGGCCAGCGCCGCCTCGATGGCGGGCCGGGCGGCGTCGAGGTCGGCGACCAGGGCGGCGGGGATGACGAAAGCCGGCGGCACCGGCAGGCCGAGCGCCGCCGCCTGGCTCAGCCAGGCCGCCTTCTCGCCATGGGTTTCGGCGGCGAGGGGTTCCTCCCCCGCGCCGATCCATCCGATCCCGGTTGCGTGCTCGGTCATGGGCTGGTCATACAGCGCGGTTTTGCAGGTGCACAAGAGGGCTGGAGGGGAAGGTGACAAGAGACGGCTGCGCCGTCCCCCTCTCCCCAACCCTTCTCCGGGGCTTACGCGGCCGCATCTGCGGCCACGGTCCCCTGCGAAGCCCACGAGGGGGGAGGGGGCGCATTGCGCCGGGTAGGCGAGTGGAGTGGCTTTGCCCGGAGTTGGGTTGGCGGAACAAGTTCCGCCCTACGCAGACTCCTGTAGGGCGGAACTTGTTCCGCCGTTCACCGGCCGATCAAACGTCCAGGTCATCGGCGAACCTTGCGTTCTCCTGGATGTACTGGAACCGCAGTTCCGCCCGTCTGCCCATCAGGCGTTCCACCAGCAAGCCGGTCTCGCCGTCGTCGTCCTCGTCGATCACGACCCGGATCAGGGTCCGGGAGGCCGGGTCCATGGTGGTTTCCTTGAGCTGCCTCGGCATCATCTCGCCCAGGCCCTTGAAACGGCTGAACTCGATCTTGCCCTTGCCCCCCAGCCCCTCGGCCATCAGCCGGTCCTTCTCGGCCTCGTCGCGGGCGTAGACCGATCTGCCGCCCTGGGTCAGGCGATAGAGCGGCGGGGCGGCGAGGTAGAGGTGGCCGGCATCGATCAGGGCGCGCATCTGGGTGAAGAAGAAGGTCATCAGCAGGGCGGCGATATGGGCGCCGTCGACATCGGCGTCGGTCATGATGATGACCTTGTCGTAGCGCAGGTCGTCGTTGCTGTAGTTTGCCCCGATCCGGACCCCGAGCGCCTGGCAGAGGTCGGCGAGCTCCTGGTTCTGCGCCAGCTTGGCGCCCGCCGCGCCCAGCACGTTGAGGATCTTGCCCCGCAGCGGCAGGATCGCCTGGGTTTTGCGGTTGCGCGCCTGTTTGGCCGAGCCGCCGGCGCTGTCGCCCTCGACCAGGAAAATTTCCGAGCCCTTGCGCGTTGCTTCGGAACAATCCGCCAACTTGCCGGGAAGTCTCAGTTTCTTGGTCGCGGTCTTGCGGCTGGTCTCCTTCTCGGCCCGGCGGCGCAGGCGCTCCTCGGCGCGCTCGACCAGGTAGTCGAGGATGCAGCCGGCCAGTTTGGGGTCGCCCGCCAGCCAGTTGTCGATGCGGTCGCGCACGGCGCCCTCGACCAGCTTCTGGGCCCCGGTGGTGGCCAGCCGGTCCTTGGTCTGGCCGACGAACTCGGGCTCGGGGATGAACACCGAGATCATCGCCGAGGCGGAGCCGATCACGTCGTCGCGGGTGATCGAGGCGACCCGCTTGTTGCCGACAAGCTCGCCATGGGCGCGCAGGCCCCGGGTCACGGCGGCCCAGAAGCCGGCCTCGTGGGTGCCGCCCTGGGGGGTCGGGATGGTGTTGCAGTAGGACGAAATCGTGCCGTCGCGGCCCGGCGCCCAAGCCAGCGCCCATTCCACCGAGCCGGTGGCGCCGTTGGCGTAGCGCTCGGCGAAATCGACCTTGGCGGCGAAGGGGCGCTCGCCGAAGAAGTCGTGGCCGGCAAGGCTGTGGCTGAGGTAGTCCTCGAGCCCGCCGGGGAAGTGGAAGGTGTCTTGCGCCGGGGTCGCGTCGCCCTCGCGCAGCAGCTCCGGGGCGCAGCGCCAGCGAATCTCGACGCCGCCGAACAGATAGGCCTTGGAGCGCGCCATGCGGTGGAGCCGGGCCGGGCGGAAGGCCAGCCGGGGGCCGAAGATCTCCGGGTCCGGGTGGAAGCGCACCATGGTGCCGCGGCGGTTCGGGGTGGGGCCGAGCCGCTCCAGCCCGGTGGTCGGCTTGCCGCGGGCGAACTCCTGGGCGTAGAGGGTCTTGGCCCGCGCCACCTCGACCCGCAGATGGTCCGAGAGCGCGTTGACCGCCGAGACCCCGATCCCGTGCAGGCCGCCCGACACCTTGTAGGCCTTGTCGGAGAACTTGGCCCCCGAATGCAGCGTGGTCAGGATCACCTCGAGGGCCGATTTGTCCGGGAAGCGCGGGTGCGGATCGACCGGGATGCCGCGCCCGTTGTCGGTGACCGCCACCGAGCCGTCGGCGAACAACTCGACCTCGATGCGGCTGGCGTGCCCCGCCACCGCCTCGTCCATGGCGTTGTCGAGGACCTCGGCAACAAGATGGTGCAGGGCGCGCTCGTCGGTGCCGCCCACAAACATGCCCGGCCGCTTGCGCACCGGCTCCAGCCCTTCGAGGACCTCGATGGTCGAGGCGTCGTAGGCTTTCTCGGCGGCGGACTGGGCGAAAAGGTCGCTGGCACTCATGTGCTCTTCGCTCCCGAATCGTCACTGCTCTGGGGGGTGATTAAAGCAGGCCCGGCCCATGGAGCGCAACATCTGGCTCCCGGGCCGGGGAAATCGTCTATATTTCGGGGGTCAGGGACGCCCGGCCATGACCCCGCCATCCACGTCCCAGACCGCGCCGGTGATCCAGCCAGCGTCGTCACCGAGCAGGAAATCGATTGTTCCCGCGACATCGTCCGGACGGCCGATCCGGCCGATGGCGTGGAAGCTGTCGAAGCCTTTCAGCGTTTCCTCGATCTTGTCCGGCTCGATGAAGGCGCCGTAGACCGGCGTCACCACCACCGCCGGCGAGACCGCGTTGGCGCGGATGCCCTTGTCGGCCAGTTCCATCGCCAGGTGCTGGGTCAGGGCGTGCAGCCCGGCCTTGGCCATGGAGTAGGCCGAGGACGGCGTCGCGCGCACCGCCTGTTTGGCCCACATCGAGCCGATGGTGACGATGGCGCCGCCGCCGTGGCGGGCCATGTTGCGCGCCACCGCCTGGGTGGCCAGGAAAGTGCCCCGGTTGAGCGCGTGGTAATGGTCGAAATCGGCGCCGTCATGGTCGAGGAAGGGCTTCGGCGCGAAAGTGCCGGCGGCGTTGACCAGTCGCGCGATGTGGCCGGGGGCGGCGTCGATCTCGGCCACCAGCCGGGTTACCGCCAGCGGATCGGTTATGTCGGCCGCGCTTGTACGCACGTCGGCGGCGCCCAGCGCCGTCAGTTTGGTTGCGGCCCGGTCGAGCTTTTCCTGCGACCGGCCGACCAGCCACAGCGCGTCGCCCTGCGCCGCGCGCCGCTCCGCCGTTGCCAGGCCCATGCCGCTTGCGCCGCCGGTGATGAGGGTGATCTTGGTGTTCATGGTGCTTTCCTTTATCTATCGATAGGTAGATTACGACATTCCGCATATGGTGTTGCAATGGCGTGGGTCAAGAACCTATCTTGTGATAGGTAGAATTTTCTTGGAGGACGCCATGAGTGCGGCCCACGCCAACGGAACCGCAGAAAACCGGCGCCGGCCGCCCGACCGGCGCGATCGCATCCTCGACGCCGCCGAGCGCATGGCCCGGCGCGGCGGCTATCACGGCTTCAGTTTCCGCGAGGTGGCGGCGGCGGTGGGGGTCAAGAGCGCCAGCGTCCATCACCATTTCCCGACCAAGGAGGATCTGGCGACCGAACTGGCCGCCCGGTATACCGAGCGTTTCATCGCCGGTCTGGGCGCACCCGATGCGCCGGGCGCGGTGGATCGGCTGGTGGCGGCCTATCGCGCGGCGCTGCGCCAGGACGACCAGATGTGCCTCTGCGGCCTGTTCGGGGCCGAGATCGATGCCCTGCCCATAGGCGTTGGCGACGCGGTGCGCGGGTTCTTCCGGGCCACTCTCGACTGGGCGGCCCGTGCGCTGGGCGGGACCGGGACGCAGGCCCGGGCCGAGACCCTCGTCGCCGGGCTGGAGGGCGCGCTGTTGACCGCGCGCAGCTTGCGCGATGCGGACCTGTACGACCGGGTCGCGGAGCGGCTGGTCAGGGCGGTTGAGTGAGCGTGGCGTTCAGCTCAGCGCATCCTTCACCGCGAGCATTCCCTGCATGGCGCCGACGTAGAGGGGGTGCAGCGAGGGCAACGGCAGGCGCGGGGCGAGGCCGCGAAAGGGGGCCGGGATGTGGCTTTGGGGCTCGCCGGCCAGCACCTCGGCCAGCAGCCGCCCGCCGGTCTGGGCGCCGTTGATGCCGGAGCCGTGCCAGCCGAAGGCGTGGCCGATGCTGGGGTCGTCGCGCAGCAGCCCGACCGAGGGGGTCAGGCTGGCGGTGGCGCAGATCGGGCCGCGCCAGAAATGGCTCAGCTCGACCCCGGCGAGATCCGGGAACTGGCGCGCGATGCGGCGCGCCACCGCCCGGCGCATGTGCGCCGCACCCGCTGCCGTGCCGCGGATGTCGCCGCGCATGCCGAGCAGCAGGCGCCCCTCCGGCAGCAGGCGGAAATAGCTCAGCAGGTTGCGGCTGTCGGCGCCGGGCCGGTCGCCGAGCCAGGCCAGGCTGGCCTTCTCCTCGCCGCTCAGCACCCGGGTGACGCCGATGTTCGAGATCACCGGCACGGCGCGGCCGTCGAAGCGGCGGTTGAGCCCGTCGGGGGTGAAACCGTTGGTCGCCAGCACCACCCGCCGGGCGCTGACGGCGCCGCGCGGCGTGACCAGCCGGTGGCGGGGGCCGTCGCGCTCCCACAGCGTGACCTCGGAGCGGGGCAGGACCCGCACCCCCAGCCCCGCCGCATGATCCGCCAGCGCGCGGACCAGCCGCAAGGGATGGATGCCGAAGCCGGGGCGGATGACGATGCCGCCATGGCGGCGGATGCCTTGGGTGTTCTCCGGGGGAAGATGCTCGATCCCGACCCCGTGTTCGCCGGTTATGCGCTCCATCCTGATCGCGGTGCGGGCCGAGTGGGCGAGGTAGAACTCGCCGTCGCCCTGCACCGCGTCGCCCAGCCCGGCCTCGAGGCAGAAGGCGCGCAGCCGGTGGTTGCCCTCGACGCAGGCGCGCGCATAGCGGGCGAACTCGTCCTCGCCGTAGCGCCGGACCAGGGCGTTGTCGGAGAGCTTGTCGGGGCGCAGCCCGACGATGCCGCCGTTGCGCCCCGAGGCGCCCCAGCCGATCTCGCCCGCCTCCAGCACGGCACTGCCTATGCCCAGTTCGGCCAGCCGGATGGCGCAGGCGAGCCCGGCGTAGCCGCCGCCGATGATGGCGACCTCGGTGGCGAGGTCGCAGGCCAGCGGCGCCGGCTCGCGCCAGGGCGGCGCCGAGGCGCGCCACCAGCTCTCGACGGCGCGCGAGGTGTCGTAGTTCAGCGGGTCCAGCGGGCCTTTCATGGCGGTTGAATAGCAGCGCCGCGCGCGGTGCGACAGGGGGTCATGCCAACTTGCGTTGGCCATGACAAACCGCGCCGTCCCGCCCCCCCCCCGACGCGACCTGGGGGGCGGGAGCCGGCAGTGCAAGAGGTCTGTGCCCACGCGTGGGCCGGGGGTTAAGTAGTTGATTGTAAATATGTTTCAAAAAGTTATTGAAGCGTAAACAGCGCCCGTAGGGTGCGCATTCTGCGCACCATCGGGGCGGGCGGTGCGCAGAATGCGCACCCTACCGGGCCGCGATCAGGCCTCCGCCAGCACCGTCTCGATCCGGATCGTGCCTTCCAGGGTGCGGTGCACCGGGCAGCGGTCGGCGATCGCCAGCAGCCGGGCGCGCTGATCGGCGTCGAGCGGTCCGTCGAGCCGGATCAGCCGCTGGAAAACATCTATTTTCGCGGTTTTGCCGGGGCAGTCGGCGCAGTCCTGGGCGTGGACCTTGTCGTGCGAGATATCGACCGAAACGTGCTCCAGCGGCCAGCCCTTGCGCCGTGCATACATGCGCACCGTCATCGAGGTGCAGGCCCCCAGCCCGGCGGAGAGCAACTGGTAGGGGCCGGGTCCGGCGTCGGCGCCGCCATAGGCGGCCGGCTCGTCGGCCAGCAGGTGATGCTTCGGCCCCGCCGCCACGTCCTGGAGGAAGCCCGCCGGATCGGCCTCGGAGACCCGCACGATGCCCTCCGGCGCGCCGGCGGGGGCGGGGTCGTCCTTCAGGTCGAGATAGCGCCGCGACCAGGCGGCGATCACCTCGGCGGCGTATTCGGCATCCCCGGCCCGGCTCAGCAGGTGGTCGGCGCCGTCCAGGGTGACGAAGCTTTTCGGGTGCTTTGCCGCCAGGAAGATTTCGCCGGCGTTCTCGACGCCGACGGTCTGGTCGCGCGGCGCATGAAGCACCAGCAGCGCCCGCTTCAGCCCGGCGATGGCGGGGGTGAGGCGGGCCGCCGAGATGTCGTCGAGGAATTCGCGCCGGATGGTGAAGGGCCGCCCGGCGAGCGAGACCTGCGCCTCGCCCGCCGCGCTGATCTCGTCGATCTTGGCGCCGAAATTGTGCATCACGTGGGCGGGATCGGCGGGGGCGCCGATGGTCACCACCGCTTTCGCCGAGGCAATCTCCGCCGCCGCCGCCAGCACCGCCGCGCCCCCGAGGCTGTGGCCGATCAGCAGGGCAGGGGCCTTGCCCATCCCCTCCAGATGCCGCGCCGCCGCCACCAGGTCGGCGACGTTGGAGGAGAAATGGGTGTTGGCGAACTCGCCCTGGCTGTGGCCGAGCCCGGTGAAGTCGAAGCGCAGCACGGCGATGCCGAGGCCCGCCAGCCGGGCCGCGATGCGCCTTGCCGCCGGGATGTCCTTGGAGCAGGTGAAGCAATGGGCGAACAGCGCCACCGCCTTGAGCGGCCCGTCGGGCGTGTCGAACCGCGCCGCCAGCGTGTCGCCGCCATGGCCGGTGAACTCAAGCTTCGCGCTCGGCATGGGTCTCCTCCCGAAGGCAAACTCCCCGTCCATCTGGGGACGGGGAGCGGTTTGCAAAGGACCGGAACGTCCAATCAGGCCGAGTTTATGCCAAGTGCGGGTTATCGCGCCAGACAGGAAGGTTCACTGCGAAAACTGCACTCCACCGTTGATACATCTCAATGCCTGGCGCTGAAAATGCCGTATGATAGCAGCCTGACAAAGTGGCGCATGTGGACGCGGCACAGGCTTTGTTGTCGCGCGGGTGCGTCCCAACGGAAAGGCGGGGTGCGGGATGCGAAAGAAAACGGCGGTGCTGGCACTGCTTCTCATATCGCTGGCGACGCCGGCGGCGGCCGACAACTTCTATATCGATCTCGAGACCTTGCATGGCTGGTGCCGGCCCTACGAGGTCGGCGGCGAGAGCGTCGGGTCGCTGTGCGAGGGTTATCTCAACGCCATCGCCGACATTCTCGCGCACGGTTTGCCGATCCATGACAATCGGGCCTGCATCCCGGAACGAACGCCGTTGGCTGAGTTGCGCGATCTTGTCATAGCGGCTCTGAACGGTGACTCGAAGGCCGAAACCAAGGTTGCCCACGACTGGGCGGCGAGAGCAATCGCCGAGGCCTTTCCCTGTGAGGCGTCGGGCAATTAGAGAGAAATTCGTTCGGACGGAACCAGGTTGAGCATCGTGGTAGTCGCGGCAGCGCCTTTGCCGTCATCCCCGCGCAGGCGGGGATTTCGTCGAGGCTGCGGGAGATTTCCGCCTTCGCGGGAATGACGGCGGGGCGGAGGATGGGATCACGCCGGTAAACGCCGGTATCAGTCATCCCTCGGCGGCCGCTTGTGGGCGATGCCGGTGTGGCACTCGATACAGGTTTTGCCCTGCTCGAGCCCCTCGCGCATCTTTTCCTGCGCGCGGAGAGTCTGCTTGTGGAAATCCATCGCCTCGTAGCTGTGGCAATTGCGGCATTCGCGCGAGTCGTTGGCTTTCATCGCCGCCCAGACCCGCTCGGCGAGCTCGGCCCGCTTGGCCTCGAACTTCTCCGGCGTGTCGATGGTGCCGATGAGGTGATGGTAAAGCTCGTTGGTCGCCTGGATCTTGCGCCAGAGCTTTGCAGTCCAGTCTTTCGGCACATGGCAGTCCGAGCAAATCGCACGAACGCCGGAAGCGTTCTTGTAATGCGCCGACTGTTTCCACTCGACCCCGACATTGTCCCGCATCTCGTGGCACGACACGCAAAATTCCTCGGTGTTGGTGTATTCCATGAAGGTGTTGAAACCGCCCCAGAAAATGATCCCGGCGATGCCGCCAACGGCCAGGATCGTGCCGAGGCTCCAGCGCGCCGACGGGCGCCACAGCCAGCTCCAGAGCCGGCGCAGGAAGCCGCGTTTTGGGTCTGAGTCGTTGGTCATGTCCACCCTCTCACGAGAACCTGCCCCCCGGCCGGGGGGCAGGTGGAGTCGCATTCAGACGTTTCAGATGCTTACTCGGGCAACGTCTGCACATAGGCGACGATATCCGCCACAAGCTGCCGGTCAAGCACCCGCAGCGCCGGCATGGCCTCGCCCGGCTGGCCGTTCAGGACCTTGTGCATCATCTCTTGGGTGTTGCCCGAAACGGTGCCGAGTGAGTCCGCATCCTTGATCTTCCTGCCGTCGAGGCCGTGGCAACCGGCGCAGAGGCCCTGATAGAAGACCTTGCCCGCGGCGGCATCACCGTTCGATTTGTCGTCCGCCATGAACGGCGCCGGATCGACCTGACCTTTCGAGATGAACAGGGCGAGTTGCGCCAGCGCCGCGTCGGGGATCATCGCGGGGGTATAGCCGTGCAGCTCGGCGCGCAGCAGGTCGGCGATCGCCGCCGGATCGGCCCCGGCCATGCCGGAGACGCCGATGATGCCGGTGAAATGCGAGCCCTTGCTATAGCGTCCCTCGGCGCCGATGTAGTCCCACCCGTGACACTCCTTGCAGCGCCAGGTGTTCTTGCCGCTTTTCTTGCCGGCGGCGGGATAGGCGGGGTGGGTTTCGGTGGGTTCCGGAGCCTTGATCGGCACCCACCATTTGTCATAGAGCTGCGCCCCGCGCGAGAGCGTGTAGGCTTCACTGGGGTCAGCCACCTCCTGGGCATGCGCCAGTCCGAAAGTCAGTGTCGCGGCCAAGGCCGCGGCGGTGAAGAAGGCGAAGCGTGGCATGGGTTTCTCCTCGAATGGGTTCTCGTGGGTAGACCGTTTCACGGATAACCGGCGCATACATTGACATGTATCATTTGAGGCCGGTAAATTTCCGCCGGTCTGGTGCGACATATTTACCTAAAGCCCTACAATAACCTTACAAACTGCTCGAACAAGTGTCGATGCCTGAGTTCTAGCGCGAAGTGCAACGCCGGACGGCCCGCAATTCAACGGCTTCGCACCGCGAGATTGATTGCCCGGTCTGCTAAACCCCGCTGAACACGTTGGATTTTTCGGACATGGTTGAAAATATGAAGTGGAGCCAGGGGCTTGGAGGCGTTGCACTTCGCGCTAGAATCCACCATGTGCGACGCTCGACAATATATCCATGAGCAATCTTCGTTTTTTGACCGAAATCAATGTGCGAAAAGCCGGTGAGATATAGAGTCGGGCTCACGTTCCGAGCACACTTTTCGACACGCCAGATCATCATCTTGATGACCGACGTCGCCGAATGCGAGCACTGCTCGCGGTTATTGCTCGGAATGTCCAGAGGCAACGATCACAGGAGGGACTGCGATGAGACCGATGATAGCACCAGCAATCGGGCTGGGCGTGGGGGCGCTCGTCGCGTTCTCCGCGGCTGTGACGGCGCAGGCCGCCCCGCCGACCGACTGGTCGAATATACCGACCGCGACGGTGAAGCTGTTCTATCCGGGGCAAGGCGGCGATGAGTGGCTGCGCAGCTCCGCGCACAAGCGCGCCTACAAGAAGGTGTTGGCCGGAGATTCCTGCGTCTCGTGCCACGAGGGCGAGGAACAGGAGCTGGGCGAGGCGCTTGTCGTGGAAGGGCGTCTGGAGCCAACCCCGATCGAGGGCAAGAACCCCACGGTCGATCTTCAGGTGCAAGTCGCCTATGACACCGAGAACGCCTATTTCCGGTTCCGGTGGAAGACCCAGATGGACCGGGCGGGCCAGATGCACAACTATCTGCGCTTCGACGGCGAGAAGTGGGAGATCTACGGCGGTCCGCGCTCCTCGGGCAAGGTGCGCAGCGGCGCGCAGCCGCCGCTCTACGAAGACCGGCTGACCATGATGATCGATGACGGGTCGGTGCCGATGTTCGCCGAGCAGGGCTGCTGGCTGACCTGCCACACCGGCATGCGCGACATGACCGGCGAGCCGACCAAGGAAGAGATCGCGGCGAACCCGATTCTCGGCGCCGGTGGCCTGAAGAAGAAGGACATCCGCAAGTACCTGCCATTGTCGCGGACCGACGATATATCCACTTGGGATGCGACCAAGCTGGCCGAGGAGATTGCCGCGCTGAAGGCCGAGGGCCAGTTCGTCGACCTGATGCAATGGCGCGCCGCGCGCAGCGCTCCGGTCGGCATGGCCGATGACGGCTATGTGCTGGAATATCGTCTGTTCGATGCCGGCAAGAAGCCATTTTCCTGGAACCTCGACAAGAAGACCATGACGCCGAGGTTCATGTTCGATGCCGGCAAGGTCGGCATGAAGGCGATCACCGTGGCCGATATCGGCGATCCGACCAAGCCCTACGCGATCATCAAGGAGGAGAACGCGGTTCCCTACGACCCCGACGCCGGCTGGAAGGAAGGCGATGTGTTGCCCGGCCGCCTGCTCACCCGGACCGGTGCCTCCGGTTCGGCCGCCGACAACAGCGAGGTGACGAGCGAGTGGAAGGATGGTTTATGGACGGTGGTCTGGGCCCGCCCGCTCGATACCGGCCATCCTGAGGATGACAAGGCCATCGAGGACGGCAAGGCCTACAGCTTCGGCTTCGCGGTCCATGATGACAACGTCACCACCAGGTTCCACTTCGTCGGCTTCCCGCTCTCGATCGGATTCGGGACGGAGGGCGACATCCAGGCAACCCGGCTTCCGTAAGTTGCTTGGCCACAAGACCCGTCAGGCCGGCGTTAAAGTCCAAGGACTCCCTGGTGCCGGCCTGACCCCTGAAAAATCCCAGGAGGGTGGATAGGATGCGCATCTGGAAATGGATCGGCGGCCTCACCGGCTTCGCCGCCCTGGCCGGAATCGCGATTGGCGTGTTGGTGGGGGTCCCCGTCATCGATGGCGTTGATCGTTATTTCTCTTCGAACGACTTCTGCGCCGATAGCTGCCACGTGATGACCGCGACCGTTGTCAAGGAATTCGAGGCCTCGGCTCACGGAACGACGAGTACCGGCGTCGTCCCGCAATGCCGAGACTGTCACATCTCCGAAAATCTGACGGGCGCCATGATCGACCACGTCAAGGGGACGCGAGAACTCTACGCGACCGTGATCGAGGGCATCGACACGGTCGAGGAATTCGAGGCGATCCGCACCGAGATCGCGAACCGGGTGCGTATGCGCATGTTCGCCAATGACAGCAAGAACTGCCGCAGCTGCCATGTGATGGCGGCGATCAAACCGGAGAAGAAGCGTGGCCAGCGCCAGCATGCCGAGGCCATCGAGAAGGGCATCACCTGCATCGTCTGTCACTACGACCTGGTGCACAAGGAGACGCCCCTGTCCGAGGAGTTCGACGCGGTCGTCGGCTCCTTCTGAGGCGGTCACGATCAGGATTCCGGCCTTGACACTGGAAACGCCGGGTGAGCCACTGGCTCGCCCGGCGTAATTCTCGGGCCCGGCGATAGAGCAATTTCTAGCCAAATGGGATCATTTTGCGACTCGGAAATTGCGTTAAAACAAAGGGATAGAGCGTCCAGCCAGACTCCGTCAGGGTGGAAAACGCTCTAGAACGTGGCCTGGACCGTCAGCGGCGCGCGCACCTCAGCCCAGCAGCCTGGCGTCGAAGGGGTATTTGGTCAGGTTCTCGCAGCCGGTCTCGGTGATCAGGATCTGGTCCTCGAGCTTGATCGAGAAGGCGCCGCCCTCGGTGGCGATCAGCGCCTCGACGCACATCATCATGCCGGGCTCGAGGTGGTAGTCGAAGGCGCCCTCGCGCCAGTCCACCGGGTGCTTGATCGCCGGCCACTCGTCGCACAGCCCGACCCCGTGCATCCGGACCCCGTAGCGCTGGTCGATGAACTCCCCGGTCATCTGGTGGCCGCCGAAGCTCAGTTCCCGGAAGCCGACGCCGGGCTTGCAGAGCTCGATGTTGGTCATGATGTGCTCGTGGGCGAAGCGGTAGAGGCGTATCATCTCCGCCGTCGGCTCCCGGTCGCCCAGCCACCAGGTGCGCGAGATGTCGGCGCACATGCCGTAGCAGCCGATCAGGTCGGTATCCAGGGCGACGATCTCGTTGTTCTGGATCACCCGGGGACCGCATTCCTGGAACCAGGGGTTGGTGCGGGGGCCCGAGGCCAGCAGCCGGGTCTCGATCCATTCGCCGCCGCGGCGGATGTTCTCGGCCCACAGCACCGCCCAGACATCATCTTCGGTCAGACCGGGCTGCATCGCCTGTTCCATCGCCGCGACCGACATCTCGCAGGCGTGCATGGCGCAGCGCATCGCCTTGATCTCGTCCTCGCCCTTGATGGCGCGGGTCTTCTCGGTCAGTTCCTCGCCGTCCATGACCTGGAAGCCGGCGGCCTCCAGCGCGTGCAGGCCGTGGACCAGGATCTTGTCGACCGCGAGCCGGCGGTTCGAGCCGCCATGCGCCCGCATCACCTCGTCGACCTGGGCGACGAAATCGCGGGCGTCGTCACCGGCCCTGTCGCCGCTGGCGAAGTAGAACATCGAGGCGCCGCCGCGCACCTCGCGCACCAGCGGGTTGAAATCGCTGAGGAAGGCGAAGCTCGATCCCTTGTACTCCCACAGCACCATGTAGCCGTCCGGAGTTACCAGGCAGGCGCGGAACGGGTTGTGGGTGTTCCAGAGCTGCATGTTGGTGCTGTCGGTAGCGTAGCGGATGTTCAGGGGATCGAACATCAGCAGCCCGCCGAAGTCACGCGTCCCCAGCGCGGCGACCAGCCGGGCGTGGCGGTAGCGGCGCATGGCGTCCAGGTTGGGACATTCGATCCCGGCGGCGGCCCATTCGTCGAAGGCAAGCTGGGTCGGCCCGATCTCGGCCCGGTCGTTGTCGGCGGGCGAGCCGTCCGGTTTGGTGGCGAGCCGGCGCGAGGGGTCGATCTTGCGGTTTTCGATGGAATAGGCTGCGTGGTCGGACATGGCGGGGCTCCTTGTGTTAACGGCAGACTGGAACCGATATGGGTGTCGATGCTAGCCAAAAACGGCCAATTTGATGTCGCGGAATTGTCTTTCGCGATGTTTTCGGCGAAGGGTGATCCGGGCGGCCCGAAAGCGGGCCTGCGCTTCAGAATCGATTGACCTGCGCTGACGGTAGTGAAAGCTGTTCAGGTATGGCTCACACGGCATGGAGGGGCTGCGATGAAGCGAGAACTTGTTCTGAATGGCAATCCGATGGAGGAAATTGTCGGATTTTCCCGCGCTGTGCGGGTCGGACCCTGGATTTCGGTCGGCGGCACTGCGCCGGTTGATGCCGAGGGCAAGACCGTGGGGATCAATGATGCGGCCCGGCAGGCCGAGCGCTGTTTCGAGATCGTCGGCGAGGCACTTGAGCGCGCCGGGTCAGGCTGGCATGACGTGGTTCGCACGCGGTTGATCCTGACCGATATCGAAGACTGGAAGAAGGTTATCGATGTGCGCAAGAAATACTGCGTCGCCGCGAAGCCGGTTGACACGATCATGCAGGTCACCCGTTTCGTGAACCCCGAATGGCTGGTCGAGATCGAGGTCGATGCGGGGCCGGCCGGCGACCAGCCCATCGTGTACTAACTTCAGGTACTCGCTGCCGGCCAGATCGCCCGCCTCGCCGCGTACGTCGGCGCCCAGCAGGAAGACGGCGTCGCCTTCGCTCTGGAAGCCCATCGGCACGACGCGCTCGACGTCTTCGATCAGCCCGAGCATGCCGACGACGGGCGTGGGGTAGATCGGCCCGCTGGGCGTTTCGTTGTAGAGCGAGACGTTGCCGGAGACGACGGGGACGTGCAGCGCCTCGCAGGCGGCGGCCATGCCCCGAATGCACTGCTCTAGCTGGTAGTAGACATCGGGCTTCTCCGGGTTGCCGAAGTTGAGGCAGTTGGTGAGGGCGATAGGCTCCGCGCCGCTGCAGACGAGGTTGCGCGCCGCCTCGGCGACGGCGATCGAGCCGCCGGCGTACGGGTCGAGGTAGCAGAGGCGGCCGTCGCCGTCGGTGGCGAGGGCGATCGCCCTGTTCGTTCCCTTGATGCGCAGCACGGCGGCGTCGCTCCCCGGCCCGGTGACGGTGTTGGTGAGCACCTGGTGGTCGTACTGACGCCAGACCCAGCGCTTGGAGGCGACCTCCGGCGAGGCGAGGAGGCGAAGCAGGGCGTCGCCGGCGTCAGCGACGTCCGGCAGGCCGGCCAGGTCGTACGACTGCAGATCTTCCAGCCAGCGGGGCTTGACGCCCTCCCGCACGTACTGCGGCGGGTCGGTGAG
>JACZTQ010000242.1 GCA_022573605.1 Pseudomonadota bacterium
GGGGTATTCGGCCGGCTCGCCGAAGCGCCGGGCCAGGGCTGTGTATTCGGCGGCGCTCAGGTGCTGGCCGCGAAACACCAGCACCTGGTGGTCGAGGAAGGCGGCGTGGATGGCGCCGAAGGTCGGGTCGTCGAGGCGGGCGAGGTCGATCCCGTCGATCTCGGCGCCGAGGGCGCCTTCGAGCGGGGTTATGGCGAGGGCGGGGCCGCTGGTCTCCATCATGTCGCTGATACCGATCCCACGGGGCGGAAGGCGCTGCTTTGCCCGTTGCGCGCGATACGGCGTTTCGTAAACTAGCAGGCAAAGCCGGGCGCCTGTCAATCGGCGCGCAAAACATAAGGCTGGGGCGTTTTCCTTCTGGAAGGAACCGATTGCCCATGGTCATTGCCGGGCCTGACCCGGCAATCCAGTCCTTGGGTTGATGACTCAAGAACTGGATACCCGGATCAAGTCCGGGCATGACGCGGTTCTGACGGATCGGAAAGCACCCCAGACTTCAGGGAGAGGATGCCCATGCCCCATCAACCGGCCTCGACGGCGCTTGACCATATCCAGGTGCTGGACCTCACCAGGGTGCGCTCCGGGCCGACCTGCGTGCGCCAGTTGGCCGACTGGGGGGCCGACGTGGTCAAGGTCGAGATGCCGGAGGCGCTGGAGGCGGACGGGGCGCTGGGGGCGGGCCGCGCCACCGCCGATTTCCAGAACCTGCACCGCAACAAGCGCTCGCTGACGCTGAACCTGAAGCAGGCCGAGGGCCGGGCGCTGTTCCTGCGGCTGGTGGAAGGCGCGGACGTGGTGGTGGAGAACTTCCGCCCCGACGTGAAGCACCGGCTGGGGATCGATTACGAGGCGCTGCGCGCCGTCAACCCGCGCATCGTGCTGGCCTCGATCTCGGGTTTCGGGCAGGACGGACCCTATGCCGGGCGGCCCGGCTTCGACCAGATCGCCCAGGGCATGGGCGGGCTGATGTCGATCACCGGCGAGGCCGGACGCGGGCCGATGCGGGTCGGCATCCCGGTCGCCGACCTGACCGCCGGGCTGTTCGCCGCGATGGGCATCCTGACGGCGTTGCTCGAGCGCGAGAAATCGGGCCAGGGGCAGTGGGTGCGGACCTCGCTGCTCGAGGCCCAGGTCTTCATGCTGGATTTCCAGGCGGCGCGCTGGCTGGTCTCGGGCGAGGTGGCGGGGCAGGCCGGCAACGACCATCCGACCTCGATGCCGACCGGGTTGTTCCCGACCAGCGACGGGGCGGTCAACATCGCCGTCTCCGGCGAGGTGATCTGGCGCCGCTTTGCCGCGGCGATGGGGCATCGGGAATGGATCGAGGACGAGCGCTTTGCCGATCAGTACAAGCGCGATGCGAACCGCGAGGCGCTGAGCGCCGCGATCACCGAGGTGACCCGGACCAAGGGTTCGAACGAATTGGTCGAGACCCTGGTCGCGGCCGGGGTGCCGAGCGGGCCGGCGAACCGGATCGACCAGGTGTTCGCCGATCCGCAGGTGAAGCATCTCGGCATCGCCGCCGATATCGAGACCCTGCCGTTCGGGAAGACGCAACTGGTCGGCCAGCCGGTGGCGCTGAGCCGGACCCCGGCCCGGATGGCCGCCCATCCGCCCGACCGGGGCGAGCACAGCGACGAAATTCTGGCCGGGCTTGGCCTGTCGGCGGACGAGATCGCCGGGCTGCGCCGGCGCCAAATCATCTGACCAGCGAGGAAACCCGATGACCGACAAGATGCTCTCGCGCCGTGACGGCGCCATCGGCCAGATGATCTTCAACCAGCCCGAGAAACACAACGCCGTATCCCTCGAGATGTGGGAGGCGGCGGAGCGGATCATGCGGGAGTTCGAGGCCGACCGGTCGATCCGGGTGCTGGTGCTGTCGGGCGCGGGGGGCAAGTCGTTCGTCGCCGGGGCCGATATCTCGGAGTTCGAGAAGCAGCGCGACTCGGCCGAGGCGCAGGCCCGTTACAATTCCCGCACCAGGGCGGTCTACCGGCTGGTGGAGAATTTCCCCAAGCCGACGATTGCGATGATCCACGGCTATTGCATCGGCGGCGGGCTGAACCTGGCCTGCGCCTGCGATCTGCGGGTCTGCTCGGAGACGGCCAGTTTCGGGATGCCGGCGGCGCGGCTGGCGCTGGGCTATCCGTTCGAGGCGATCCAGAGGCTGGCCAATATCGTCGGCATCGCCAATGCGCGGCTGCTGATGTTCTCGGCAAGGCGGATCGACGCCGATCAGGCGCTGAGAATCGGGCTGGCGCAGCAGGTGGCGCCGCTGGAGCGGCTGGAGGCGACGGTGGAGGAGCTGGCCAAGGAGATCGCCGGCAACGCGCCGCTGACGGTGCGGGCGATGAAGTTCATCTCGGCCCAGGTGCTGGCCGATCCGGCGGACCGGGACCTGGCGAAGTGCGACGCGATGGTCGCCGACTGTTTCGCCAGCGAGGACTTCAAGGAGGGGCGCAGGGCTTTCATGGAGAAGCGCAAGGCGGTGTTCCGGGGGGAATGAGGGGGGACACAGCCCTCCCCCCAACCCCCTCCCAGAGGGAGGGGGAGAGGCGCCGTCCTCGCCGATTTCGCCCCCCTCTCCCCTTGGGAGAGGGGACGGGGGAGAGGGCCGTGGCGCCGCCATGGACGCAGGGGGCAGGACAGGGAGATCGCGATGCAGCACGGCAGGTTCCAGGGCCGGATCGAGGACGCCCGCTTCGTCACCGGGCGGGGCGTCTATGTGGACGATCTGACACTGGAGGGCATGGTGCACGGGGTACTGGCGCGGGCGCCGATGCCGGGGCTGATCGCAAATCTCGATGTCAGCGCGGCGCGCGCGGTGGCCGGGGTTCTGGGGGTCTGGAGCGGCGCCGATCTGGCGAGCGGCGGGCCGACCCATCTGCCCTGCGGCGTGACCCTGCCGGGCAGCGACGGCGCGACCGCGTTCCAGGCGGCGCGCCCGGTGCTGGCGCTGGGCCGGGCCCGGTTCACCGGCGAGGGGGTGGCCTTCATCGTGGCCGAAAGCCAAGCGGCGGCGCGCGAGGCGGCCGACCTGGTGGAGCTCGATCTGGACGAGATCGGCATCGTGGTCGAGGCCCGCGAGGCCCGCGCCGAGGGCGCTCCGGCGGTCTGGGACGAGGTGCCGGACAATATCGCCTATGTCTGGGAGCGGGGTGATCATGCGGCGGCCGAGGCGGCGCTGGCGGCGGCGCCCCGGCGGGTGACGCTGGAGAGCCATATCAGCCGGGTGGCGATCAATTCGCTGGAGCCGCGGGGCTGTGTCGGCGAGGTCGTTGGCGGGCGCCTCGTGCTGCACGCCTCGACCCAGAGCCCGCACGGGCTGAAGGGGGCGCTGGCGAAGGTCTTCGGCGTCGAGCCGGCCGATGTGCGGGTGATCGCGCCCGATGTCGGCGGCTCGTTCGGCATGAAGGCGGGGGTTTACGTGGAGGACGTGCTGTGCCTGCACGCGGCCCGCGCGCTGGGGCGTCCGGTGAAGTGGATCGCCGACCGGAGCGAGGCGTTCCTGAGCGACGATCATGGCCGCGACACCACGGTGAGCGCGACCCTCGGCTTCGATCAGGACGGGGCGCTGCTCGGGTTGGTGGCGCATTTCGACTTCAACATCGGGGCCTATCTCTCGGGCCGCTCGCTGGCCGCCGGGCTGGGCAATCTGGGCGGCATCTCCGGGGTCTACCGGATCGGGCCGACGGCGGCGACGGCCCATGGCGTGTTCAGCAATATCCCCACGCTCGGGCCCTACCGGGGCGCCGGGCGGCCGGACGCGACCTATGTCATCGAGCGATTGGTCGACCTGGCGGCGGCGGAACTGGGGCTGGACCCGTTCGAGCTGCGGCTGCGCAACCTGATCCCGCCCGAGGCGATGCCCCACCACACCGGGTTCATGTTCGAATACGACAGCGGCGAGTTTGCCGAGAACATGAAGCAGGCGGCGGAGTTGTCCGGCCGCGACGGCTTTGCCGGGCGGCGGGCAGGCTCGGCCGGGCGGGGCAAGTTGCGCGGCATCGGTTATGCCAACCCGATCGAGGTCGCCGGCGGGCCGTTCGTCAACCCCGGCGCCGATCACGCCCGGGTCACCGTGAACCCGGACGGGACGGCGTTGATCGAGGCCGGCTGCATGTCCACCGGCCAGGGCTTGCAGACCATGTTCTCGGAGCTGGTCGCCGGGGCGCTGGGGATCGCCCGCGCGGAGATCCGGTTTGCCCAGGGCGATACCGACGATCTGCCGGGCGGGCGCGGCTCCGGCGGCTCGGCGGCGACGCCGACCGGGGGCTCGTCGGTGACCCTGGCGGTGCGCGCGGTGATCGAGAAGGGCACGGAAATCGCTTCGGAGATGCTCGAGGCGGCGGTGGCGGATATCGCCTTTGACGCCGGGGAATTCGGGGGCGCCTTCCGGGTCGCCGGGACGGACCGCTCGGTGAGCTTGAAAGATGTGGCGGCGTCGCGGCAGGCGGGGCTGGCCGGGCAGGCCAAGTTCACGCCCTCGAAGGTGACCTTTCCCAACGGTTGCCATGTCTGCGAGGTCGAGATCGATCCGGAGACCGGGAGCCTGGAGGTTTGCCGATACACCGTGGTCGAGGATGTCGGGCGGGTGATGAACCTGACCCTGCTGACCGGGCAGATGCATGGCGGCGTCGCCCAAGGGGCGGGCCAGTCGCTGCTCGAGCGGATGGTCTATGACGGCGACGGCCAGCCGCGCTCGGGCACCTTCATGGACTACGCCATGCCGCGCGCCGACATGATGCCGGAGATCCGCTTCAAGACCCGCGAGGTGCGCACGGCGGTCAATCCGGTGGGGGCCAAGGGGGTTGGCGAGGCTGGAACGGTGGGCTCGATGGTCTGCGTCATCAACGCCGTCTGCGACGCCCTCGGGGTGGCCCATTTCGAGATGCCGGCGACCCCGGAGCGGGTCTGGGCGGCGCTGCGGGGGGCGCGGGCGTAGGGACAAGGCCCGGACTCCGGCACGGGGCGGCTTGGCTGCACGGGTCCGCCTGCGGCGGCCCCCCCCCTCCAACTCTCCCCCACGAGGGGGGAGAGGGGCGCCGGGCGGCGAGGTTCGGGGACGACGAAGAAATGGGTGGGGC
>JACZTQ010000243.1 GCA_022573605.1 Pseudomonadota bacterium
GGTCATCATCATGACCGACGCCGATGTCGACGGCGCCCATATCGCAGCCCTGCTGATGACCTTCTTCTTCACCCAGATGCGCCCGCTGATCGATAGCGGCCACCTCTACCTGGCCGCACCCCCGCTCTATCGCCTGACCCAGGGGGCGAAATCGGTCTACGCCCGCGACGACGCCGAGAAGGACCGGCTGATGGAGGAAGGGCTGGGGGGCAAGGGCAAGATCGAGTTCAGCCGCTTCAAGGGGCTGGGCGAGATGATGCCCAAGCAGCTCAAGGAGACCACCATGGACCCGGCCAGCCGGACCCTGATCCGGGTCACCATCGACGAGGACGACGACGGCGAGACCGGCGGGCTGGTGGAACGCCTGATGGGCAAGAAGGCCGAACTGCGGTTCCAGTACATCCAGGAGAACGCACGGTTCGCCGAGGATCTGGACGTCTGACAGCAGCGCCGCGCTTGCCATACCGGTCGAACGAAGCCTTCCCAAACCCGCCATTCCATGACACATCGGACGCTCGAGAGGGCCTCCCATGAAACCGATCCCCGACACCCCGCAGGCCGGTGTCGCGCTGATGGCCGGCGCGATGCTGTTCGCGCCGTTCATGGACATGTTCGCCAAGCTGCTGACCGAGACCATGTCGCCCGGCGCCATCGGGCTCGGGCGGTTCCTGGCCCAGTCGCTGATCCTGCTGCCCTTCGTGGTTGGCCTGGGGCAATGGCGCCGCCCGTCGTGGCTGCACCTGCTGGCCGGGATTTTCCTCGGCGGGGCGCTGCTCTCGATCAACGCGGCGCTGAAGCACATGCCGATCCCCAACGCCATCGCCATCTTCTTCGTCGAGCCGCTGATCCTGACCCTGATGTCGGCGGCGATCCTCGGCGAGTCGCTGGGCTGGCGGCGGCTGGCGGCGGTCAGCGCCGGGCTGGTCGGCGCGATGATCGTGATCCGGCCGAACTGGGCCGCCTTCGGCCCGGCGGCGGTCTACCCGCTGATCACCGCATTCTGTTTCGCCAGCTTCTTGCTGATCACCCGGGTGATGACGCAACGGGGCGGGCGGGTGGCGCTGCAATTCTGGATCGGCGTCTCGGCCATGGGGTCGCTGGCGCTGGTGACGCTGATCGGCGACCACTTCGGCGCCCCGGCCCTGGTGCTGAGCTGGCCCGGGCAATGGGAATTGTTCCTGCTCGCCTGCATGGGGCTGCTGGCCGCCGTCAGCCACCAGATGATCGCCAACGCCTTCGCCCGGGCCGAGGCCGGGGCGCTGGCCCCGTTGCAGTATCTGGAGATCATCTCGGCGGTGCTGATCGGCTGGTTCGTGTTCGGCGATTTCCCCGACCGGCTGACCTGGGCCGGCACCGCCATCATCATCGGCGCCGGCGTTTACGTGTTCTACCGCGAGCGCCAGCTTGCGCGGCGGGTGATGAACGCGGGATAGCGTTTGGCCCTTTCAACTTGCCTCGGCCATCGTGAGCGTCAGACGGCGGGTGTTGGTGATGTCGCCCGTAGGGTGCGCATTCTGCGCACCGTTCGAGAGGGTTGGGCGGAGGGTGCGCAAAATGCGCACCCTACCGGACCCCGCCCAACGCCTCCCGCAACCCCTCCAGCTCCAGCCACTCCTCCTCGGCCGCCGCCAGCCGCTGCTGGCGCTCGGCCAGCCCCGCGCTGGCCTTGCGGAACTTCACCGGCTCGCGGGTGAAGATGTCGGGGCTGGTTAGGAACCGCTCCAGCTTGGCGATCTCCGCCCCCAGCCGGTCGATCTCGGCCGGCAGGTCGTCGAGCCGCTTCTGCTGGGTATAACTTAATCGGGTGGGGCTCAGGCGGGCCGAGATGCGTTCCGCCCGCTTCGGCTCAGGTTTCCGGGCGATTTTCCTCGCCTCCGGCCTTGCCGCCGCCTCGCCCCGCTGGGCCCGGTAGTCGGACCAGCCGCCGGCATAGATCACCGCCCGCCCGTCGCCCTCCATGGCGATGGTGGTGGTCGCCACCCGGTCGAGGAAATCGCGGTCGTGGCTGACCACCAGCACGGTGCCGTCGAAATCGGCGGTCAGTTCCTGCAACAGGTCCAGGGTCTCGACATCGAGGTCGTTGGTGGGCTCGTCGAGCACCAGCAGGTTGGCCTCGCGGGCCATGATCCGGGCCAGCAGGAGGCGCGCCCGCTCGCCGCCCGACAGCGCCGAGACCGGGCCGCGCGCCTGGCGCTCGTCGAACAGGAAGTCCTTCAGATAGGCGACCACATGGCGCGGGCGGCCGCGCACCATCACCTGGTCGTTGTTGCCCCTGACCCCCAGAACCCGGTCGCCGGTCAGGGTCTCCCACAGGCTTTTGGCCGGGTCCAGCGCCGAGCGGTTCTGGTCGAACACCGCGATCCGGAGGTTGACGCCGAGCCTGACCGTGCCGCTGTCGGGCGCCACCTCGCCGGTCAGGATCTTCAGCAGCGTGGTCTTGCCGACCCCGTTCGGCCCGACCAGCGCGACCCGCTCCCGGCGCCCGATCCGGATCGAGAAATCCTTGAATAACAGCTTGTTGTCGAAGGTCTTCGAGATACCTTTGAGCTCGGCCACCAGCTTGCCGGACTTCTCGCCCGAGGCCAGTTCCATCGCCGCCGGGCCGCTGCGGGCGATCTGTTCGCGCCGCTCGGCGCGCAGCGCCGCCAGGCGGCGCAACCGGCCCTGGTTGCGGGTGCGCCGGGCCGAGATGCCCTCGGCCGCCCAGCGCGCCTCGTCGCGGATCAGCCGCTCCAGCTTGTGGCGCTCGGCCGCCTCCTCGGCGAACACCTTGTCGCGCCAGGCCTCGAACCGGGCAAAACCGTGCGGGCTGCGGCGCACCTCGCCCCGGTCGAGCCACAGGGTGCTCCGGGTCAGCCGGGTCAGCAGCGCCCGGTCGTGGCTGACCAGGGCGAAGGCGGCGCCGCTCGCCGCCAGATACGCCTCGAGCCACTCGATGGCCTCGATGTCGAGATGGTTGGTGGGCTCGTCGAGCAGCATCAGGTCGGGCGCACCGGCGATCAGCCGGGCCAGGGCGGCGCGGCGGCGCTCGCCGCCCGAGGCGACAGCGGTATCCACTGCCCCGTCGATCTTCAGCCCGTCCAGCGCCGCCTCGGCCCGCCAGCGCTCGTCCTCGGCCAGATCGGCGGCGGCGTAGTCGGCCAGGGTGGCGAAACCGGTCGGGTCCGGGTCCTGCGGCAGATAGGCGACCCGCGCGCCGGGCCGCACGAAGCGCGCCCCCGCGTCCGGCTCGACCAGCCCGGCGGCGATCTTCATCAGGGTCGACTTGCCCGACCCGTTGCGCCCGACCACGCAGAGCCGCTCGCCCGGCGCGATCGCCAGCGAGACGCCGGCAAACAGCGGCCGGCCCCCGAAACCGAGGGTGACGTCCGTGAGGGTGAGAAGCGGCGGCCGGGCCATGCCGCGTTCAAGCGCAGCCGCCCGGCGGCGTCAAGGGGGGGGAATTCCCCGGCCATCGCCAGGCTGACCCGCCGCCCGCGCGGCTGTCGCCGCGCGCCTCCCCCTCGGTCCCCCTCCCTGAAGGGAGTGGGAGGCGCCAGTGGCGCCACCTGCGCCCCGCCGGGGACGAGACGCCCACGGCGCCGATTTCGCCCCCCTCTCCCTGGGGGAGAGGGGCCGGGGGAGAGGGCATCGAGGGTACGGGCCTCGAGCGCCCGCGCAGCCCATTCCCCTGCGCCCCGCAATCCCCTAATCTGCGCGCCGACATCCAGGGAGAACGCCTTGCCCGCCCCGATCAACCCCAACCTCGCCCGCGCCCTGGCGCCGCCGATCATGGAGGCCCTGCGCTGGGTCGGCGAGACCAGCTTCCCGGCCGACCGCCCGCTGCTCAACCTCAGCCAGGCGGCCCCGGTCGACCCGCCACCCGAGGTCCTGTGCCGGGCCATCGCCGAGGCGGTCGTGAACGACGCGAGCGCGCATCTCTACGGCCCCGTCCTGGGCGACACCGCGTTGCGCGAGGAAATCGCCGAGCGCTGGTCGGTGGCTTATGGCGCTGCAATCGACCCCTCCGAGGTCTGCATCACCGCCGGCTGCAACCAGGCGTTCTGCACCGCGGTGGCCACGCTCTGCGCCCCCGGCGACGCGGTGATGATCCCGGTGCCGTGGTATTTCAACCACCGTATGTGGCTCGACATGACCGGCATCGAGGCGGCGCCGATCCCCTGCGACGAAGCCATGCTGCCCGACCTGGAGGCAGCCCGCGCCGCCATGACACCCGCGGTCAAGGCGATCCTGATGGTCACCCCCAACAACCCGACCGGGGCGGAATACCCGCCCGCCCTGCTCGACGCCTTCTATGCGCTGGCGCGCGACCACGGCGCCTGCCTGATCGTCGACGAGACCTACCGCGATTTCCACTCCTCCGACGGCGCGCCGCACCGGCTGTTCGGCCACGACGACTGGCGCGAGGGCTTCATCCACCTCTACAGCTTCTCCAAGGTCTTCCACCTGACCGGCCACCGCACCGGCGCCATCGTCACCGGCGCGGCGCGCCTGGCGCAAGCCGAGAAGTTCCTCGACACGGTCGCCATCTGCCCGCCGCGGCTGGGCCAGATCGGCGCGCTCTGGGGCCTGCGCAACCTCGCCGGCTGGGTGGCCAGCGAGCGCCAGGAAATCCTGTCGCGCAAGCGCGCCCTGCTGGCCGAGTTCGCCGAGCACCTGCCCGACTGGAAGCTGCTCGGCGCCGGGGCCTATTTCGCCTATGTCGAGCCACCCTTCGAGATGCCGTCCGGCCGGCTCGCCCGCCGGCTGGTGGAGCAGCAATCGCTGCTGACCCTGCCCGGCACGATGTTCGCGCCAGCAGCCACGGAAGGCCGCGACTGGGGCGGCGAGCGGCACCTGCGCATCGCCTTTGCCAACGCCGATGCGACAGGCATCGCCGAAATGCGCCGCAGGCTGGCGGCCTTCCGGCCTTAGCGGCATCGTCGCAAGCCTCCCCCCGGCCCCCCTCCCAAGAGGCAGGGCAATTCAATTCATGATCCCATGATCAGCTTGATTGCGGCCCATTTTCGTTCGGCGAATGCTTCGCGGGCCGGCCTGGGCTGCTGGCCGGTCTGGCGGATGATGGTGAGGGCGGTGTTGCGCA